>JAXDQB010000127.1:0-9877 GCA_034668065.1 Paraburkholderia sp. | reverse complement strand
ACGAGTTGTTCCCTTCGTCACCGAAGTGCTTCCGGATTATCAAGGGTACAAGTTGACCATTTTCGAGCCGCTCGCGGACTTCCCATCGGGGAGCGACGAAATCGACGCCCGTCGCATGAATGCATTCCTCGAAGAACAGATCGCTAAGTTTCCCGAGCAGTATTACTGGGTGCACCGGCGCTTCAAGCATCGACCGCCAGGTATGCCGGCGGTGTACTGAGCACGCGCCCAGTCACGGAAATATTTCGTAAGGACTGTGGGCGCTCAGCACCTTTTTTCACCACATAGACGCCGCTCGACCGGACTATTCTGCCCGCAAGTGAATTGCATTCGTCCATGCGGGTTCCCTGCGATGTCTACGCAGACGCCCTCATGACTGCTTCCTTGAACAGGGTCAAGAATGTCCTCTTTTAATACTGCCGGTTCACGCGTTGGCCAGCTTTTTGCGAAGCCAACCACCACGTTGTCGATTTGCGTTTTCGCGGCGAGCGCAACGTTTTTTGGCCACGCATCGGCCGCTAGCTTCAAGTGCACGAACCACTCTTCGGCGTCCGAAAAAATCGTCTGTAGCGACCCGCAGTTGTCCACGCTCGACGATCGCCTCGCCGCTGCGTATCAGCGTGCCAAAGCCGCCAGTCCGGATACGAAGTCGATCGAAGCCGTACGCACGGAACAATGGCTTTGGCGTCAGCACAACTGCACCGATAAGGCCTGCGTGCTGAACTGGTATGAGCGACGGATCGCCGAGCTCAATGCAGACTACGAGCAAACGCAGCCCGCCCAACGCGCGGCCCTTGAAGCCTCGCTTATCGATCGGAATGTGGAACCTTCCGCTGCAGCTGCTATCAGGCAACTCAAGCTCTCATCAAGAATGGCGGCAGTGTCGATTGCAACGCAGACATCGAAATAAGCCGCATCCCGTCTGTCGCACCGGTAACACCGCAGTACCTTCTCATGCCGGCAGAACCGGGTTGAGAAGGTCCGGCGTGTTGTCCGCCCGTTTCAGACCAGCACGTGGCCACCGTCGACAACAATGACCTGCCCTGTGCTGAATCCCTGCTGCATCAGGTAAAGATACGTTTGCGCGACGTCGCTCGCCTCGCCCACCCGCGCAACTGGCATCTTGCCGGCGATGTGGCTATAGAGGCCCTCACGATCGGCTTCGCTCATGTTGTCCCACAGGGCGGTACGCAATACGCCGGGTGCCACGGCGTTCACACGCAGTGGAGCAAGCTCGACGGCCAATGTCCGTGTGAGTGACTCGATCGCGCCCAGGATACTGGATGGAATCGTCCAGCCAGGCAGCGGGCGCGAAGAGGCCACACCGCTCGTGAGGGTGATTGAGCCGCCCGAGCGAATGAGCGGAGCCGCAGATTTGACTGCCTTTAGCGCCCCCCAGTAACGCACTTCGAAGGCTCGCTGCGCGGTTTCGATGCTGAGCTCCGCAAGGGTTTGCAAAAGCAAGGATTCCCCGGCGGTGTAGACGAAATGGTCGAGCGCACCGACACGCGCGAAAAACGCACTCACTCGGGCCTCGTCTGTAAAGTCAAGTGATTCACCGCGAGTGCCTTGAGGTAGGCGCCTCAGTGCGTCTGCGACACGCTCAGGATTGCTCGAGGCAATGATGACTTCGGCTCCAGCTCGTGCCGCAGCCTCCGCTACGGCAAAGCCGATTCCCGATGTGCCGCCGGCCACAACCACGCGGCTTTGCTGCAGAGTAATGCTGGTAGGTGTGCTATTTCCCATGCTTGACGTTTTCGTAAAAGAGCGATCTGCGCGGTGGCGCCCAGCGTAATGCGGCACATGCCGCCGAACGATCGATGCACAACCGCGGCCGCGAATGAGTTTACGTGGTTTGCGGCAATCGCGTTGCGAAGGAGGCGCTCGGGAGAAGGCGGGCGTGCGCAATAGCGCGGCACGCTACGCGAACCTCAGACATCTGTTAGGATTTCCGAAAATTCGTCACTTCGGGGGCGAGCGGGCGGCAACCGCCCATTTTTTTAAACCTTCGATATATCCCTTCGTATATAGCGAAGGTTATTTATGCAATGGACTTATCCGGAATTTCGAAATTTTATAAAGCAATGATTAAATCTGTGTTTTCGGCGGCCGTTCTATTCGTATGGGCGGGCGAGAGCTATGCTCAAAGCAGCGTGACGCTTTACGGCATCATCGATACGGCGGTGATCTACGGCAATGACGAGAGCGCGGGGCAAGCAGGCGTGGGC
Source organism: Paraburkholderia sp. (assembly GCA_034668065.1). Classification (GTDB taxonomy): domain Bacteria; phylum Pseudomonadota; class Gammaproteobacteria; order Burkholderiales; family Burkholderiaceae; genus Trinickia. The sequence goes on along the minus strand of JAXDQB010000127.1, from coordinate 7,649 downwards.
CACAGCGGCGTCGAAATGAACAGCGGCGGTATCAGCGGAACGCGCTTTGGCTTTCGCGCAACGGAGGATCTCGGCGGTGGACTCCGCGCCATCTTCGATCTCGAGGATGGCTTTTCCAGCGCCAACGGCAAGCTAAGTAACGCTGGCGACATCTTCGGGCGGCAGGCCTACGTCGGCTTGTCATCGAGCCAATACGGCACCGTTACGCTCGGGCGTCGCTACGCTTTCATGTCTGAATATGTATCGCCGTTGAGCGCGGAAGGGATTGGATGGGGCGGCAACCTTGCCGATCATCCATTCGATAACGATGACATGATTCGGCACCAAAGCATCCAGAACTCGGTGAGATTCGACAGCCTCAATTACCGCGGCTTGGCCGTCGGCGGGATGTACGGGTTCTCGAATCAGGCGGGCCAATTTTCCAACGATCAGGTCTATAGCTTTGGCGCAAAATACACCAATGGTCCGGTGTCCTTGGCGGGAGCCTTCGAACAGATCAACCGGTCGGCCAACCCTGCCGACTTGAACCCGACCGGTGCTGTGACCACCGCCGACGGCGATGCGCTCATCACCGGCGGGCGCGAGCAAATATGGGGCTTTGGCGGAAAATACAGTTTCGGGGCGTCGTCCGTTGGCTTCGTATGGACGCACTCGGCGACGAACAACGTCGCCAGTGTGTATCAGGGCGGAAGTCTTGCGCCTCTGGTTGGAAACGATCTTCGTTTCGACAATTTCGAAGTCAATGGCCGGTACTTTGTCACCCATGCCTTGAGTCTTGCGGCGTCGTACACACTGACCGATGGGCATTTCGATTCAGCGAGCGCAAATCTCAGCCCGAAATGGCACGAGGCCATTGCACAGGCGGACTACTCGTTCAGCCGACGTACCGATATCTATGTGGAAGGCCTGTATCAGATTGTCACCGGCGGAGCGGGCATGGCGGTGTTCAACGCATCGATGTTCAACGTCCCGCCGTCCGCAAACAACCGGCAGTTGCTGGTCGTCACGGGCATACGGCATCGGTTCTGAACTGCCGGCAATTGCACACCACGCGATATATTGACGCACAGCACTTGCGACTTCCCTCTGAATCAGCCTTGCTTAGCGAAATATTCATCGTCAGGTTCTCAACACGCGGCCTATGCGGCGAGCGAGCAACGCCACATGATCGTTGCGTCGCAACGGTATCGCTCAAATGAAAGGTTAAGTGCGCACACACTGCAGACTATTAAGGTCTCTGCGATACTCGATCGTTCGAAAGTTGTTGAACTTTTGAACGAGAAATTTTCACGGAGCCCGCTTGATGTCCGCATTGTTCGAACCCTTCAAGCTCAAGGACGTGTCCTTGCGCAACCGCATCGCCATTCCGCCGATGTGTCAGTACACCGCTGTCGATGGCCTGATCAACGACTGGCATCGCGTGCATTTGGCCGGTCTTGCACGTGGCGGCGCGGGATTGATTATTGTCGAGGCGACGGCTGTATCGCCAGAAGGGCGTATTACGCCGGGCTGCACCGGTATCTGGAACGACGAGCAGGCACAGGCTTTCGCGCCGGTGGTGGCTGCGATCAAAGCCGCAGGCTCCGTGCCTGGCATCCAGATTGCCCACGCTGGCCGCAAGGCCAGCGCCAACCGGCCCTGGGAAGGCGACGATCATATCGCGCAAGACGATTCGCGTGGCTGGCAGACCATTGCTCCCTCGGCCATCGCCTTCGGCGCCCACCTCCCGAAAGTGCCCAAGGCGATGACGATCGATGACATCAACCGCGTGCGAGAAGATTTCGTGGCGGCCGCCAAGCGCGCTCGAGACGCCGGCTTTGAATGGCTCGAGCTGCACTTCGCGCACGGCTATCTAGGCCAGAGCTTTTTCTCGACACACTCCAACCATCGCGACGATGCGTATGGCGGCAGCCTTGAGAACCGCAGCCGCTTCCTTCTCGAGACGCTGGCCGCCGTGCGGAAAGTGTGGCCAGAGCATCTGCCGCTAACGGCCCGTTTCGGCGTTATCGAATACGACGGGCGCGACGACGAAACGCTCGCCGAATCCATCGAGCTCGCCCGAAACTTCAAGCGCGAGGGGCTGGACATGCTAAGCGTCAGCGTGGGCTTTTCCACACCTGTGGCTCAAATTCCGTGGGCGCCCGCGTTCCTTGCGCCGATTGCTGAACGCGTACGCCGGGAGGCGGATCTCCCGGTTGCGTCGTCCTGGGGGATCGATACGCCGGAACTCGCCAATCGCTCGGTCGAGAACCAGCAACTCGATCTCGTCATGGTGGGACGCGCGCATCTGGCTGACCCTCACTGGTCGTACCGCGCCGCACGCAAGCTCGGGATCGAGCGTGCCTCCTGGACGCTTCCTGCGCCTTACGCGCATTGGCTTGAGCGCTACGCAGTCGACTGAACGGGCCGCGCTATTCGTGCTGCCCCCTGCGCAGCCTTGTTCGTCAAATCCGTCTATCGTTTGAAACCCCGCCCTTTCCCAGAGGGATTTCCCTTTCGGGGAAAGGGAGGCTAGTTGCTTTTTTCCGGAGCATTAGAAGTGAAGATTTACGAATACAAAGGTTTTCCCAATCCCGTCCGCGTGCGTATCGCGCTTGCCGAGAAGGGTCTCACCAGCCGCGTCGAATTCGTTCAAGTCGATCTGCTGTCCGGCGCACATCGCACTCCCGAGTTCCTGGCCAAAAATCCGTCAGGCGCGGTACCGGTGCTTGAACTCGACGACGGCACGACGATCGCCGAATGCACGGCGATCACCGAGTACATCGACCACCTCGATGGCGAGCCCACACTTACCGGCCGCACCGGTAAGGAACGCGCAATCGTTCATATGATGCAGCGCCGGGCCGAAGTGGAACTGATGGACGCTCTCGGCACCTACTTTCACCATGCAACACCAGGGCTAGGCGAGATCGAGCTTTATCAGAACCGCGAATGGGGCGAGCGAAGCCTCAAGCGCGGAATCGCCGGCATGCACTATCTGAACGAAGTCTTGAGCAAGCAGCCGTACCTTGCCGGCGACCATTTCTCGATGGCCGACATCACCGCGTTCGCCGGCCTCTATCTTGCGGACTTCATCAAGATCGAGATCCCCGATACGCTTACGCATCTGAAGGCCTGGCGCACCCGCGTCGCAGCACGGCCAAGCATCGCGGCCGCTTAAGCCTCTACGGTCTGCACCATCGCGACACCATGGAACTCAATTCAGACTTCACCCGGCGCGTTGCGGTACACGCGGCGCAACTTCCGTGGGTGCCGTCGCCCGTTGCCGGCATCGAGCGGCGCATGCTCGATCGCATCGGAGACGAGGTTGCTCGCGCCACGTCAATCGTGCGCTATGCGGCAAACAGCCGGTTTGCGGCGCACACCCATGGCGGAGGGGAGGAGTTCCTGGTGCTCGACGGTGTGTTCTCCGACGAGCACGGCGATTTTCCAACCGGTTCATACGTGCGCAATCCGCCGTCCTCGCGCCACACGCCGGGCTCTCGACAAGGCTGCACCATCTTCGTCAAGCTGTGGCAGTTCGAGCCTGAGGACCGCACTGTAGTGCGCCTCGAAACGAGCACGCTCGCGCTTCTGAATGCGCCAGACCGCTCAGGCGTGCAAGTGATGGCATTGCACTCGAGTGCGAACGAAGATGTGCGTATTGAACGCTGGTCGCGCGGTATGGCGATTGAGCTGATCCCGGAGGGCGGGATCGAAGTGCTGGTACTCGTTGGCAGCTTCGAGGAAGGCGGCGAAAATTTCACCGCCGGGTCTTGGCTCAGGCTCCCGCCGGGAGCGGCGCTGCGCGCCACCGCCGGCCCCGACGGCTGTCGGGTCTGGGTGAAGAGCGGCCACCTCGCGCGCTATTCCACTCGCACCTGAGCCGTAAGCTCCGCCTCAGCGGAGCGCGCCCCGATCGCGCCGAAGCTGGCGAGTGCCGCCAATCCCAGGAGGGCCAATGCACTGCCGAACCAAAAATCGGCGGGAATGCCGACACGATCGACCATCGTCCCCCCCACCATGGAGCCGACTGCGATAGCAACCTGAATCATGCCGACGAAGAGCGCCGATCCCGCCTCAGGCAGATCGGACGTTACCAGTTGCATCCAAACGCTAAGACACAACGGAATCGCACCAAACGCGATGCCCCACACGAGCACAGTAATCATCACCGCAGGCTCCGAATGCCGCAGAAGCGGCATTGTCGACAGAGCCAGCATGAGCAGGACCACCACCGTGGCAAGCGAGGCCTTCAGATTGCGCGTGACCATCGCCGAAAAGGCGAAGTTGGAAACGAACCCGACGATACCGAAGCCGAGCAGCAACCAGGTAATGCTCGACACGCTAAAGCTCGCGTTTTGCAACAGGAATGGCGCAATGTAGGTGTAGGAAGAGAAGTGGGCGCCGAAAACCAACGCGACCATCAGCAAGCTCTTGCGCGGAACCGCACGCCGCCATAGCGCAACCAGGTCTGCAAAGCGCAATGCCGCGCTCGACGGCAGCGCAGGGATCAGCAACGCCTGAGCGCCCAACGCTATAGCCACCAACACCCCAGTCGCCATGAACGAAGCACGCCACGACGCTAAGCCGGCAATGAACGTGCCGAGCGGCACGCCTATCACCGTCGCACAGGTCACCCCGGCCAGGATCATTGCGGTTGCCCTCGCAGCTTCGTGCGGCCGTACGAGCCGCCCCGCCGCTGCGAGCGCGAGCGTCCAAAATCCGCCCAGGCTCGCGCCGAGCATCGCGCGGCCAAGCAGCATCAGGTCAAAAGTGGACGCGAAAGCCGATATCAAATTGGATGCGAGCAGCAGAACCGACAGCATCAGCAGGATATGACGCCGGTCGAGACGCCCGGCCCCCAGCATCATGCCCGGAGCCGAGATGGCAGCGATGACGCCGGGAATAGTCACCATCAGCCCCGCAGTGCCAGGCGTTACGCCAAGATCTCGTGCTACCTGCGGCAATACACCGACAGGCAAAAATTCCGTAGTGACAAACGCGAATGCACCGATCGTCACGGACCCCACCGCCAGCCACGCGCGCAAAGGAGACGATCCGGTGTTTTCCGGCGAAGGGCTGCCTGCCGGCTGATATTGTTCCATCATCATGATGCTGCTTTCAGTCCACGTAGAGCAATTGAATGTCGAGATGGGCGCCGCTGCGCCGTACGTCCTGACGGTTGGGTCCGCACATCAAAGAAAAAGCCCTGTTTCCAGAGCCATTTTTTCCATCGACGAACGGGCGAGGCAATCCGATCTTCGATGTTCCACAACGATAAATGTCGCTTAGACAATAGCGTGCGCGTCGCACAACGGTCTGTCGCGAGATCGTCATCGGCAAGGTGGCGCTAGGCGCACAAGCGTGCCGACCGCCGGAAGGGACGACACCATACCACTCCTTCGCATATCGTGCTGGCGGCGATCAGCTACAGTGCCTCGCCTCCCGGAAAGGGCATTGTGTGAAGCCGATTCCCTGCACAAGGCCGCGGCCCCCAAGCGATCGCGCTTGCTCAATAGCGCCACTGCCCGGAAATTTCGTTGGCAAGCGCGAGCTTCGCTCTGATCAAATCGGCCAGGCGTGTGTGCGAGTCACACGAACTGTCCACTTGCGACATCAAAAACTTTTGCGCCGAAAAATTAATGGCGCGCAGTAGTCGACCGTCAATTCCAGTCACGCGCCCGATGCCTCGCTTCGCCTCCTCAACTAGATCCCTCGCTCCGCCCAAATCCGGAGTGAGATTAGCCTGCGTCCAAATCTGCGCACGCAGTTCGGCCGCGTACGCAGACGACTGTCCAAGCCGATCCATGTCGATTAGCAGATCCACACCGCTCAGCATTCGTGAAGCGCACAGAATCCACAACGCCATAAACGCCCGGTATGCGTGGGTGCCTTCCACGGTATGGGCATACCGTTCGCAAGCCGCCGCATACTCGTCCACCGAAGTCGGAGTAATGGGCGGCAAGCTGACTCCGCACATCTCGATAGCCTGTTTTACAACCGGTTGACTTTGGTTGAGGCCCAAAACACGAAATGGTGCGGCAACGAAGAAAGAATTGCCCCACTCCTGCTTCAGCAACCACCCAGACGCGAATTGAGCTGCCGGGTTCCGCAAAACAAACACATGCAGCGCTTTCGGGAATGCACGCCTGAGCCACGGCAAACGGCCCTGAGAGCGACAAAACTTCAAGACGGGCACCTTGCCTTGCTCAATCGAGCGGTCGCAAAGATTTTGCAGATATGCCTGCAATGCCGGAAATTCGCCGTCCGGCACATCTCCAAAGCGATCGGTGCCAAAACCCTTCTGGTAGCCAACCACACCGCGCATGCGGTCTTGCAAGAATGACCGGTACTCTTCGTAGTAAGGCGCATCAAGCGGCGGATGACCGGAATTGGACGTTGGCCGTACGGCGGGAATATCGGCGAGGCTCAGATCGCCGAGCAGCGTGCTCAATGGTTCATAGAAAGCCGTCACTGTTTCCAGAGTCCGCAAGCGGGACCACACCCAGGTTCCGCCGCTCCGCCAGCCGGTGTGCAAGAAAATTCCAGGCGGCCGATACCCTTCCCGCGTGACGGCGCAATGCTGGCCGTCTCGATCTACTGGGGTAACGCCAGGTTCGACTATCTCGTCCGACGTAATTTCCCCTGCCGGCGTCATCGGCCTTCTCCTCGGGTTAAAACAAGACAAAGTGAATCAGGGGCACGAGTCGCCGCGCCGGCGGAGCCGTCGTCTTGCGTGCTCGAAGTACGGGGGGCATGCGAGCCCCGCTTTGCCGCAGCTTTTGAAAGGAAAGAAAGGCAGAAGCGTCCCGGCGTCAACGCCGCGCGACACTTTAGCGGACTGTAGATTTCTTTGCACGCCTTAAGGCACACAGGAGAGGGCCGCGCATCGCCGCATCCTTCAATCAGTACCGTCATTTAGCGATAGTACTCGGCGACTCAGCGAAACCAGGGAGAGCCGTCGCGCCCAAGAGCATTGCCAAAACTTTCGCAGTTCACGCTGCGGAAAAAATTACACGATCAGCCGCCATTCCGGCCTTCAACGCCTTGCGCTGAAGAAAGCCAAAGACCTTATCGCGGTGTCGTCAGCCTCCAATCGATGTGTCTTGCAGCGCCTGCGAAGCCTGAGGTGGAGAAATCGGCACGCGGTGACAGCGCCCTCATAAAACAGGGAACGATCCTTGCTTCGCTACGACGCGATCCGTGCACTTCGAGCGCGGGACCAGGAAACGGTAACGGAGGTCAGATCATGCTCTACTACGCTCTGGTTTTTTTCGTCATTGCGATCATTGCCGCTGCCTTCGGCTTTGGCGGAATTGCGGCGGGTGCTGCGAGTATTGCCAAGATCCTGTTCTTCATCTTTCTCGTCATCTTTCTTGTCACCTTGGTCATGGGGCTGATACGACGTTGACCGGTAGCGACGAGACTTCGACGAGCCGATAAGATCAGGTTCAAAGCAGCTGCTCCCGGTCTCGTCGCCCAGGCAAAGCTGCGCCCGGCAGCAACGCAACAAGATGATGTAATGCTCGGCGGCCACCGCGGCCGAGCGTCGACGCAACAGTGACGTCATTGCGTACAGCAGCGCCGTCAGGCGCCGTGTGCTCGATGGTGGCCGGCAATACAGACGCGCCTTATTTCAACAGCCCGAAAACCGCAACCCCATTGGT
>JAXDQB010000126.1:0-2591 GCA_034668065.1 Paraburkholderia sp. | reverse complement strand
ACACGCGCTCATCCTCCATCGCCTTGGATATCGTCTGCCGCGCACGCGCGATCTGCTCCAGGCCGCGCCAAGACAACACGGCAATCACGGCAAGAATGGCGATGGCCACCATCAATTCGATCAGCGTGAAGCCGCTCGCGCGCCGCCTGCGCATGCCGCCATCAAAGGGCACGATTCGTTTCATTCGGCACCACCGTGACGAGTTGAGCCAGGACGCCGTCCTCTCCCGGAACCGTTACCACCACTTCGACGCGCCGGAAGACAGGATTCGGCGTTGCACTCACGCGGGCGGTGCACGTGAGCGGCTGATTGCCTTGCGAGCAATCGAAGCTGCGCGAGCCGATGTTCGGCCATTCTCGCGACAGATAAAGCTGTGCAAGCGCGTTGTCGGCGCTCCATCCGGCCACTAGGCGCCGATGCAGGGCCGCCTCGTCGGCTGCAAGCATCGCGCTCGCGCGCAGCGCCGCGGCCAATGCGACGGCAATGATGGCGAGCGCGACGAGCACTTCGATCATCGTGAAGCCAAGTGCATTCGGACGGTATCGCAGCGTGCGGCGCATCGTCAGCGCACCTCGTAGCGGCCGTTGCCGGTGCCGACAATTGTCGCGCGTCCGACAGCCGAATAAAGGGTGATCGTCACGGCGGCACCGATACTTTCGGCGCCGAATACGAGACGATCGGGGTGCAGGTCCGAGCCCGGATAATCGATTGAAACGTCCGTCACGCCTGCCTCCCATTTCCGCTCGCGCAACAGCTGATCGCGCTGCAGCGACCGCCAACCATCCTCCGTGCGGACATCGAACCGGTACCCGCCCGAAACGGGTTCCCATGCGATAGGCCGCGCCCGAACCTGCGCTTCGTCGGATGCCGATTCGAACAGTAGCGCCAGGCGCTGCGCCTCTTCGCGAAGGTCCGCGCGCGGGTTGCGCGTTAGCGAAAGCGAGGCGAGCGAAACGAGCAGTCCGGCAATGACGAGCACGACGAGCATTTCGAGCAACGTAAAGCCGGCCAAGCGTGCAGGGCGTGTGCCGCCGCGAACGCGACTACGACCGCGACAGGCCTTGCGAATGCCGCCGCGGTACAGGGCAATGGTGTCGCCCGTGCCTGTCATGATCGAGAGCCATCCGAAGTTCGAGGTGGAAGCCGCGGTGCGCGCGAGCGGCTTTCCACCTTATTGCCAGGAACCGATGTCGCTGCCGTTGCCTTCTCCCCCCGCCTTGCCGTCGGCCCCATGACTGAACACGTCAATTTCGCCGTGAACGCCGGGATTCAGATACTGATAGGGGTGCCCCCATGGGTCGCTCGGCAGCCTTTCAAGATAACCGCCTTCCTTCCAATTGTTCGGCACCGGATCCGTCGACGGTTTCGCGACGAGCGCCTGCAAACCCTGGTCTTGCGACGGATACCGGCCGTTGTCGAGCCGGTAGAGATTGAGCGCCTGCATGACCGTGCCGATGTCCTGCTTCGCCGCCACCCTCCGCGCTTCGTCGGGCCGGCTCATGATCTTCGGCACGATCAGCGCGGCGAGAATACCGAGAATCGCTATGACGACCATGATCTCGATAAGTGTGAAGGCACGCTGCCGCGCGCTTGACGCGGCGAGCTTCGAACGACGAAGAATCCACATTTGCCTCATTCCTACCTCATCTGAAAAAGGGCGCCGATGGGCACCGCATGGGACGACGCGTTATTCGCGCCGCTGATTGTAGTGTCAGTTGATCCGGTTTCGCCGTTGCCCTGGCGTATTGCGCGCAAATCGCGCAAGAGTCAGTACAATGGTTTGCATGACCCCCCTACAAATTCGCCTGCTCTCGTTCGTCATGTTCGCGGCCTTCTGCGCGACGCTGACGTACTGGATCGTCGTGCTGAGCGCTCGGCCGCCCGAGCTTTCGAGCGCGGCCGCCGTCGAGCCCAACGTGTCGCTAGAGGCTGCCACCACGCTCTTCGGCGGCAAGCTCACGCGCGACGTCGATCGCAGCATCAAGCTGTCCGGCATTCTGTCGCTGAACGAAGGCGCCGCGGCTATCGTCAGCGTCGGAGACGGGCCGCCGCATGCGATTTCTCTTGGTGGCAAGCTAGGCGAAGGCGGCAAGCTTGCCGAAGTGCGCGCACGTTCGATCATCGTCGACCGCAACGGGGTGCGTTCGGAAATCTTCCTGCCCCCGAACATCAGCGGCGGCCCGACCATCTACGTGCGCTGACGCGCGCTACGCTGCACCCGCAAAACGCATCTGCTACTGCACCATATTGTTCAAATCGATGATCGGCAGCATCACCGCCAGCACGATCACGAGCACCACACCGCCCATTGCGAGGATCAAAAGAGGCTCGAGCAGACTCGTCAGGAACATCGTGCGGCGCTCGAGTTCGCGAGCTTCGCCTTCCGCTGCCCGATCGAGCATCGTCGTGACATCGCCCGTCGCCTCGCCCGAGCGAATCAGATGCACGAGGACCGGTGGAAATGTCTTCGTGTTCCCGAGTGCGCGCGACAACGATGTGCCCTCGCGCACGCGTACGATCGCATCGTCGATGTTGCCGCTCATCGCGCGATTGCTCAGGGTTTCGCTGGCCGCCTGCAGCGCGCGCAGGAT
>JAXDQB010000125.1:0-12492 GCA_034668065.1 Paraburkholderia sp. | reverse complement strand
TCGTGGACATTCCTTCGCCGCATTCGGGGCGCGTGGCCAAACGCTTCTGCAAGAAGGGCGACATCGTGCATCTCGGCGCGGCTCTCGTCGGGTTCGAGGGAGCCGGCGAAGCCGACGCGGGCACTGTCGTCGGCCGCATGAGAGTCGGCGAGCGTGTCGTGAGCGAAGCGCCTTCCGCGCCTATGGGTTTCGCGGAATTCAGGCCCGGCCCCTCTTCGACGAAAGCCACGCCCGCAGTGCGTGCGCTGGCGCGCAAGCTGGATATCGATCTCGCGATGGTGACGCCATCAGGGCCGGACGGCATCGTGACCTCGGCCGACGTTCAGCGCACCGCGAAACTGCTTGCTGAATTGGGACCGCCCGAAGAGTTGCGCGGTGTGCGGCGCGTGATGGCGCAGAACATGGCGCGTGCGCAAAGCGAAGTGGCCGCTGCGACCGTCATCGACGATGCCGATATCCACGCCTGGCCGCCCGGCACCGATGTGACAGTCCGGTTGATCCGCGCGCTCGTGGCAGGCTGCCGCGCGCAGCCGGGGCTGAACGCATGGTTTGACGGCCGCGCCGCACGGCGGCATGTGTTGGCCAAGATCGATGTCGGCATCGCAGTAGATTTGCCCGACGGGCTTTTCGTGCCGGTACTGCGCGATGTCGCCCATCGCGAACCCGCCGATTTGCGCGCGGGGCTCGAACGAATGCGCGCGGATGTGCGTGCCCGGAAGATTCCGCCGGAGGAACTGCGGGGAGCGACAATTACTTTGTCGAACTTCGGGATGATCGCCGGCAAGTATGCAGCGCCGATCGTGGTGCCGCCGACAGTGGCGATACTCGGCGCAGGACGGATGCATGATGCTGCGGTGGCGTATAACGGCCAGGCGGTCGTGCATCGAGTACTGCCGCTCAGTTTGACGTTCGACCATCGGGCGGTGACGGGTGGGGAGGCTGCGCGCTTTTTGGGGGCCGTCATAAGCGATCTGCAACAGTCTCGGTAGACGCGCATACCCTCGTTGCAATCGTCGCGAGCGTATGTCCTCGCGCTGCGCCATGGTCAACGAACCATGTACGGCTTACCTGAGCGGGTAAGTATTCCGTCGTCCTCGAAGATCAGCTGGCCTTGAACGCGAAGCGCTCGCGCCGTGCCCTCACCTAAGCGCTCCCGAATCCACCATCGCGTTCCGCCGCCGCAACCTTCAGTGGCGATTGGAGACTTGCCGGCAGTCCCGGCACGCTGTTTGCGGACGACTGGGCATGCGGTAGCTACGACCGCATCCTTTGTTCATTCGTGCGAGGGCCGATATGATAGGAACCATTCTTCTCGTCGTGCTGATCCTTTTACTGATCGGCGCCTTTCCGTCGTGGCCGTACAGTCGCAGTTGGGGCTATGCGCCAATGGGGACACTGGGCGTGCTCGTCGTTATCGTGCTCGTGCTCGTTTTGTTAGGGACGATATAGCGGAGCGCCACTTCATGCTGTCGTCCGTTGCCCGCGAAACGCTCGGCGCGGCGGCACGGACGATGCATGGTGTTTTCGCCTAACGGCCGTCCGCCTTCCGACGAGACGACGGGAAGTCGAGCAATGCCCTCGCGCCTGTCAATTCCATTTTCATTTCCATACGAGGAGCCGATAATGAAGCGTACTTTTCTTGTTTTGACTTTTTGCACCCTGCTGATGCCCGTGGCCGGCATACAAGCACAGACGCAAGCCGCTTCGACGACTGCGGCGAACCCGCTTCCCGGGCCCGACCGGGATTTCGTGCAGGCCGCATCAATGTCGTCCTCGACCGAAATCGACGCCGCCAAGCTCGCCCAAAAGAACTCGAGCGACAAGGATGTCAAATCGTTCGCGCATCACATGATGCTTGATCACACGAAAATGACGGTGCAGCTGAAAAGCGCAGCGCCGCATGGCGTTACAGTCCCGAAAGACAATTCCGATACGAGCCTCTTGGATTCGCTGCGGCCGCTGAAGGGCAAGGCATTCGACGATGCTTATATAGCCAAGGTCGGCCTGAAGGGACACGAGGACGCGATTGCGGCGTTCAAAACGGAGATATCCGACGGCCAGAATGCCGACCTGAAAAAGCTCGCGCAAAAAGGCTTGCCCGTAGTCGAAGAGCACTATCGGATGGCGCAATCGCTCGCGAAAAAGAAAGGCGTGAGCGAGTAGCCTCATAGCGGTCACGGAGTTGCGGCGGGGGCCAGCGCCGGGGGGCGACGCGCGCGGGGGCAAGCTGCGCGTATTCGAGACCCGCCTGCCCCTTAGTGAAGACGCGAAGATATCCCCTTTCGCGTCAGTCACTTGCGCCAGATGTGCGCAGCTTATTCACAGCTTTGCCAACAAAATCTGGGGATAACTTTCTGGCGAGACACACATCGCCGCAGGCGCCGTCAGGCTTGAGATGGCGTCCTGACGCCTGTCCCGTCCGCCAAGCGCCGCCCGCTTTGCCGCCTAAAATTTCCTGACGAGGATACGCCAAGCATGGACATCGGGCGCTAGAGCGTTGCCTTCTGGACATAGCCCAATCTCAACATGCAATTATAGATCTGTGCGCTCCTCTCAGAGTCGTTCATGTCCATGTTCGAATAAACGGGTGGCACGTAGTAGCCGGGGATATATCGACAGTGACGATAATGGTGATTTGTACACCATACTGTGCCAGGCGTAATGAAGCCCGGACTCATCATCACCGTTCTTACATCGGGAGGGACGCGCGAATAAGCAAACGAGTGGCACGCAGCTAGATCCCTGTCACGTACTTCGGGAGGCACACCAGGCTTGACCCAAGTTACGCACGCAGAGAGCGCCAATGCCGACAATGGCGCCGCGAGAGCCCAATAACGACGTCGAAGGCATCGCAAAACATCGGCCGTCATTCGAAAGCGCCCGTACCCACGGGACACAAAACACCGAACGCAACCCCCGATATTTCCGTTTCCCCAGCCGGCCATGCATCCCTCGGCTTGATGTTTTTTTCGATATTAGAGAAAGGGTTGTATGCTTTCAAGTGCATATTTATGCACTTATTTTTCGAATAAGTCTTGATATCGCAACCACATGTTTCGTTATTTGAGATTCTTTCAACTTCGACCCGATAGTTCGGGCCACCCACCACTCGGCTCGTCAATAGGTCGAGTATCAGACGCGCAGTGTCCGTTGCTAAACCACCACTGTGTGCCGACGACGCTGCGACCAAGCGTCTCAGACCACGTCTAGAGCAAGGCCATGCCCGCTGCCAGATACACGCACGCCGATGCATAAACCGCCGAGCCTTGGCCCGGCGGCCGGCACGCAGGTCGAGCTCCGCCGCGTGCATTTTTTCGCCCTGCTCGGTGAGCCATGCGGTGCCCCATATTCTTCAGCCGGCATCTCCGATCTGCGCATACACCGGTCGAGATCGAGACACGAGCCCCGCGGATAGGCCATTGCACTACCGAGCTACCGCCACCAATGACGTCCCTGGGGCACACTCACCACACGTCACCCAAGGGTGGGCTGGCTCTGATGCAAAATAGCGAAGCCAAATCGACTAGAGTTGTGGACGACTTTATTTATTCAACCAACATCCATCAACGTGAGTCACACCCTTTCAGCCTCCGTATCTTCAGAACTTGAAATCCGCAAGAGCCGCTTTATCGCGTATGCAATCCCCGTTGCCGATCGGGATGCGGCGATGCAAGAGCTGCGGCACCTGCGCGATAAGCATCCGAGCGCGACGCATGTCTGCTGGGCGCTGTTGGCAGGCGGACACTCGGGGATGTCCGATGACGGGGAACCCTCCGGCACCGCCGGCCGGCCCATCCTTGAAGTCGTGCGCCATCATGATCTCGACGGCGTGCTTGCAGCTGTCGTCCGCTATTACGGCGGCGTCAAGCTCGGCGCAGGGGGGCTCGTGCGCGCGTACGCCGATGCAATCGCCAGTGCGCTCCAGCATGCCGAGCGCATCGAACGGATCGCGCAGGCGTGCCTTGTCGTCGAAGTCGGCTATGCCGACGAAGCTCGCATACGACGTTGGATGGCGCAAGAGCGTGTCGCACTAGTCAGCAGTGCTTACGATGCAAGCGTGCGCCTCGTGATGCAGATTCCCGTCACCACGCTCGCCGCGGCGCGCGAGACGTTGCGTGATCTCACCCTCGGCAAGGCGACGTTTCCCACCGCAGACGAATGAGCGGGTGTCGCAATCGAGCACTGCCCTCCCCCGTCCCGACGAGCGACGTACAGAGCAATCCACCCGTAAACCAGCGTTACGGATATCGCATAGCGCTTTCACATGTGTCAAAACACCGCACCTACACTCAGTGCGCAGTCAACAGAAACGCACGCACTGTGCAAGGAGCAGGGACAATGAACAAGAAGCTTGTTGGTGGGTTGATCGGTCTCGCAGTGCTCGCCGTATCCACTGCAGCGTCGGCGCACGTGGATTTGGCCGTCGGCATCGGTTTTCCTGCCCCGATGGTCTACTCGGCGCCTACGCCCGTCTACGTCGCACCGCAGCCCGTCTATGTCGCACCGCAGCCGGTCTACGCCCCAGCGCCGCCCGCGTATGTTGGGGGGCCGCCCGTGTATGTCGGGGGGCCGCCACAGGTGGCGGTGGGCTATTGGGATCGCGACAACTGGCGTGAGCGCGAGTGGCGCCGCCGAGAATGGCGGGAGCACGCGTGGCGCGAACACGATCGTGGGGATCGCCGCGGCTGGTAGCCCGCTTAAGCGCGATCGCTGCGCGCCGGACTTTCGAGCCAATGCACGCTGAACAGCCTCGCCTCATCGGTCCATACCGGGCCCGGGTTGAAACCGGCCGATGAGGCCAGGGCGCGAAAGCCTTCGATGGTGAACTTGTGCGAATTCTCCGTGTGAAGGCTCTCGCCTTCTTCGAACGCAAACTCCCTCGCGCCTATGCGTACCGTCTGCGCGCAGCGGCTGACGAGATGCATTTCAATGCGCTGCTTCACCGGCTCATAAAACGCGTAGTGCGCAAATTGGCGCAAGTCGAAGTTGGCACCCAGTTCATCGTTAGCCCGCCGAAGCAAATTCAAGTTGAAGGCCGCTGTCACGCCTTCCCTATCGTTGTAGGCGTCGTGCAGCGCTCGGGGGTCTTTGACCAGGGCCACCCCGACACGCAATCCGCCTCCGCGCAGCAAGCCAGCAGCAAGACGCAGAAACGCCGCCGCCTCGTCTGGATCGAAGTTGCCGATCGTAGAGCCCGGGAAAAAACCGACTCGACGCTCGCATGATGCATCCAAACCGACAAGCTGCGCCTCGTTCATGTAATCAGCCACCACAGGTTGCACGTGCAACCACGGGTAGTCGGCATGAAGCCTGCGCGCCGAACTTTGGAGGTGCTCGGCGGAGATGTCGATGGGGAAGTAGCGCCGAGGCGCGTCGCGCAAAGAGAACGCGTTGAGCAGAAGCCGGATTTTCGCGAGCGACCCGGCGCCGAACTCAACGATATCGGGGCGTGTTCCGATGCACTGCGCAATGGTAGGGGCATGGCGCTCGAGAATGCCCAACTCGGTGCGCGTAGGGTAATACTCGGGTAACGCGCAGATGCGGTCGAACAGCGCCGAACCCACCGCATCGTAAAAGTATTTGGGCGCCACGCTGCGCGGCTTGCTCGACAATCCGGCGACGAGATCACGCTCGAAATCTGCCGACGCCGGCACATGCTTTCGGACAGGCCGGGGATCGAAGGCGGCCGCGCCGGCCAACCCCGATGCTTCATAGGTCTCGTACAAGTCGTACTCCCGAGAATTGCCAGCGCGCCGCCGGCGGGAAGAAATTGCGGTAGCTCGGGCGGATATGCCCGCGTGGCGTTGCAAAGCTGCCGCCACGCAGCACCAGTTGCCCAACCATGAACTTGCCGTTGTATTCGGCTGCAATGCCTGGCATGGGTTTGAAGCCCGGGTAGGGATCGTATGACGAACGTGTCCATTGCCATACGTGGCCCGCCATCTGGCCTATACCGGGCGCCTCGAACGCGGCTTCCCATTCGAACTCTGTCGGCAAACGAGCACCCGCCCATTCGGCGTACGCCGCCGCCTCGTAAAAGCTCAACTGGGAAACGGGCGCGTGCGGGTCCATCGACTGAAGCCCTGCGAGCCCAAATACGTGCCAGCTCGACAGATCGTCCCCGCGCCCCTCGATTCGCCGCCAATATGCCGGCGCGGCGAGCCCGTCACGTCGGACCATTGCCCATCCGTCGGACAGCCAAAGCTCCGCACGGGCGTATCCGCCATCCGCGATAAAGTCAGCGTAGTCGCCGCATGTGACGAGGCGGTGCGCGATTTTATACGGACTCAGCAAAACCTCGTGACGAGGTTGTTCGTTGTCGAAGCAAAAGCCTGGCCCCGCATGGCCGATTTCGACGACACCGCCCGGGCAGTCTAGCCATTCGATCGACGCCGCGCCGGCAGCAGACGGGTGCGACGAAGCCTGGGGCCCCCGCGCGTACCGATTATTGCCATTGTGGTCATCGTTGCCGCTACGCGCTTCATTCTCTTGGTCGAGATAGGCCGGCATCGACGGATTACATGAGAAGGCATGGAGGATGTCCGCCAGAATCAACTCCTGATGCTGCTGCTCGTGATGAAGGCCCAGCGCGGCGATCGGCATGATTTGCTCGAGCGCTTTCGCATCGGCCGTTTCGATGAGTGCGAGTACCGCGTCATCGACATAACGCCGGTAAGTGTGTACCTCCTCGAGCGTCGGCCGAGTCAGCAGCCCGCGCTGCGAGCGTTCGTGACGAGGGCCAAGTGCTTCGTAGTACGAATTGAAAAGAAACGGATACGTCTCGTGAAAAAGAGCGTAGCCCGGCGCGTGCCGCAGCAGCAACATCGTCTCGAAGAACCAGGTGGTGTGGGCCAGATGCCACTTTGTGGGACTGGCTTCGGTCATCGACTGCACCTGCTGATCTTCCGGCGAAAGCGGGCGCGCAAGTTCCAGGCTGTACTGTCGCACCTCACGAAAGGCACGCTTTAGTTCCGACACCCTATGGCTCATCGGCTTGCTCCTCCTCGTGGTTGTAGCGGTCCCGGCACAACGCCCGCGGGGTTCGGTTGCGCGGCGCGCAGGGCGCGCAGCCTCCGTCCGTCCGGCGCGGCCGCGTTTGCGGCTTCTCGCCCCAGTATTTGAGGATGCAATACGCGCCTGCGTTCCCGCTGCGTCGCATCTAAGGGGAAGTTAGGCGGAAACCGCTAGACGATCGGGCTCCATTGAGAACTCAGCGCAATCCCCAAAGCGAAAAGAATGGCCGAAGTGCAATTCTCCTCGCTTGGTTTGTGCATCGCTTTGCCGTACCCGGTTGCAGCAAAGGGCGTTCCCCGTTCCCATTACCCGCCCGGCAGAAGTCAATTCGCACTGACGCTTGCTCAGCGACGTGAGCCGGGAAGCTTATCCCACTTGCGCCGCTCCCCATCGAGCGCTTCTCACGCCTCTGTTTTGCGAAGACCTCCTGCAAGACGCTCAGCGCGTGGGTCAGCGTCTTGTCGGCAATCGCACCTGCTCGGGTAATCAGCCGGGCCTTGTCCACCGTTCGGATCTGATCGAGCAGAATGAGCCCCTGCTTTCGGGCAAACGCAACCGGCACCGCGATAGGGCGCCGATCGGCTCTTCGTCGTCATCGGCGCGACGCACGAGTCCCGGCCGAAAGCCTTGCGGTGCGCCATTTTTCTGATGCATTGTCAGTCGGTCCCGCATATAATGCGAACCATTCTCATTCCAATTTCAATTTGATGGCCATGCTCTTGTCCAATTTACGGAAGGGAGTCGCGGCAGTCGTGGAGCAGATCCACGATGCCCACGCGGCAGATCCCATCGCACGACGTCTGCGGGATCTGGGATTCGTTCCGGGCGAACCGCTGCGAGTGGTCGCGCAGGGGCCATGGGGCGCCGATCCGCTGTTGGTGCAGATCGGCTCGACCCGCTTCGCGCTGCGGCGCTCCGAGGCCAGCCGCGTCAGCGTTCGCGAAGTTGAGACATCATGAGTCCAGTCCCTTTGCGCATTGCGCTCGTCGGCAACCCCAACTGCGGCAAGACCGCGCTTTTCAATCTGCTGACCGGCGGCCGCCAAAAGGTCGCCAATTACGCGGGCGTCACCGTCGAGCGCAAGGAAGGGCGTTTCAACGCCCCCTCCGGGCGGCTCGTTCGCGTGCTCGATCTGCCCGGCGCGTACAGCTTCGAATCACTGAGCCCCGATGAGCGCATCACGCGCGACATCCTGCTCGGCTCCCACCCCAGAGAATCGAAGCCCGATCTCATCATCTGTGTTGCCGACGCGACCAACCTCCGGCTGCACTTGCGCTTCGTTCTGGAAGTCAAACGACTGGGGCAGCCTGTCGCACTGGCGCTGAACATGATGGACGAAGCCCGGCGGCGCGGCATAACAATCGACGTCGCGCAACTGCAGCGAAGACTCGGCATGCCCGTGGTGGAGACGGTCGCCGTTCGGCGCGGCGGTGCCCGCTCGCTGATCGCCCTCATTGACAATTGCGGTGCCGAGCTTGAGGACACCGCTGAGCGCACCCCAACGCCGCCATCGGCAGAGGGCGATCTGCATGCCGACGTCCGCGCGCTGCTCGCGGCCACAGTTGCCATGCCACGCGCCACCGATGCGCGCGACGACGCGATCGATAGATGGGTGCTCCATCGCTTCTTCGGGCCCGTCATCCTTGCGCTCGTGATGTTTTTCGTTTTTCAGGCAGTCTATTCAGTCGGCAAGCCGATGACCGATGCAATCGGAGACGGCTTCGGGTGGCTTGGAACGCAAGCCTCAACGTGGCTGCCCGACGGTCCGGTGCGCGGGCTCGTCGCCGACGGCCTGTTGAGCGGATTAGGCACCGTGCTCGGATTCCTGCCCGAGATCGTCGTGCTGTTCTTCTTCATTCTTGTGCTTGAAGAATCGGGGTATCTGCCGCGCGCGGCGTTCCTGCTCGATCGGATGATGTTGAAGGTCGGGCTGACGGGCCGCTCGTTCATCCCGTTGCTCTCGAGCTTCGCCTGCGCCATTCCCGGCATCATCGGCACACGAAGCATTTCTGATCCGCGTGATCGGCTTGCGACCATCCTCGTTGCGCCGCTGATGACATGCTCTGCCCGTCTGCCGGTGTACGCGCTACTGATCGGCGCGTTCATTCCCACGCGGCGGCTTTTCGGCGTTTTCAATCTGCAAGGGCTCGTATTGCTGGCGCTATACGCGACGGGCATCCTTGGCGCAATGGCAGTGGGCTGGACGATGAAGCGCTTGCGCCGCGGAAATGCGCAAGATCACGCGTTGCTCATGGAGTTGCCCTCGTACCGATTGCCGAAGGCTCGCGATATTGCGATCGGCTTGTGGGAGCGCGGCGCAATTTTCCTCAAGCGGCTGACCGGGGTCATTCTGGCACTCACCGTATTGATGTGGTTCATTTCGACGTTTCCGTCGCCGCCCACAGGCGCCGCCGGCCCGGCCATCGATTACAGCTTCGCCGGGCATCTGGGCCAATGGCTTCAGTATCTCTTTGCGCCGCTGGGCTTCAATTGGCAGATCAGCCTGTCGCTGATTCCGGCCTTTGCCGCACGGGAAACCGCGGTGGCCGCACTGGCAACGGTCTATGCCGTAGGCAGCGATGCCGATACGATTGGCCTCGGCCACGCGCTCACAGCGAACATTTCGCTTGCGAGCGCCCTTTCTTTGCTCGTCTGGTTTGCATTCGCTCCGCAATGCATGTCGACGCTCGCCGTCATTCGCCGGGAAACAGGCTCGCGGCGCAACGTAGCGATTTCATTCGGATACATGTTTGCCGTTGCCTATGCGGCCTCGCTGCTGACTTATCAAGTTGCGAGGTGGCTCAGTTGAGTTCAGCTCTTTGGGTGCAATACGCCTTGCTTGGGCTCGCACTGATTGCAAGCGTCGCTTACTTGGTCCGCAAATTGGCGCCGACGCTGTCAATACGTTGCCAAGCCAGCTTAGCCGCCGCGCTTTCGGGCTCGCAGCGCCCCCTCTTCGTGCGGCGACTTGGGCGGTCACTGAAACCGCGCGAAGCAAGCGGCGATTGCGGCAGTGGGTGTGGGACGTGTGGCAGCTGCGGCCGCGGTGGCGCCGCACTCGATGGCACGATTGAACAGCCGGTGAAGTTCATTTCACGAAGCAACAAAAAAAACGCGACGACCGTCTTGTAAAGAACGGTCGCCGCGTTTGCCGCATCCGCGGCGATGGTCACGCCCGGATGCGATGCCACGAAGGCTGGAATCAGAAGCGGTGCTGGATGCCCACAGTAACAGCCGTCTGATTGGCGGTGGACGAAGGTGACAGCGTATTGATGTCTGCAACGTTCGCGCCGAGATTGCCCAGGCTACCCGACGCGTGCTGGTACACACCCTCCAGATACACATCGGTACGCTTGCTGAGCGCATAGTCGCTCTCGAGCGCCACCGTCTGCCAATCCGGCGAACCATTGCCGGTCGTGCCGCTCACGTGGCCCTCGGTGTAGGTGTACGACGCGCTGAGCGTCAGCGCCGGCGTGAGGGCGTATTTACCGTTCACCTCGAAGTTGTCGAGATGGAGGTTCATGCCGCTTACGCCCGCCAGGAACGTGTTGCCATAGGTTGACCAGCTTTGCATGCCGTTAATCTGCGTCTGCGTCCAGACGAGACCAACTGTCGCCGGGCCATACGTATAGTTCGCACCTACGCCGAACGTACGCTCCATCTGCGCCGCGAAGTTCGCATTGCCGCTAGTGCCGGACTGCACCGCGCCGTTGATGTTCGTGCTGCCCGCGTTGTTGAGCTGCATGTAGGCCGCAGCGACATTGATCGGGCCATTCGAATACGAAGTGCCAACGCTCCATGCACGGTTATTCGAGAACTCACCGGCACCATTGCTGAAGCCGTACAAGCCGCCGAACTTGAACCCGTTGTAATCGACGCTCGTATACTTGATCGCGTTGCTGACCGAGAACGTTTCGTCGAGGTTATCGTTATCGAATGGGTGCGCTGCAAGGTTGTTGCCATTGCCGGTGCCCGTCATCGAGAGCGGCGACAGATAGTCGACCATCGAGTCGTATTGGCGGCCAAGCGTTACCGCGCCATAGCGATCGCTTTCCAGACCGACATACGCTTGACGATTGAAAATCGTGCCGGTCTGCATTTGCTGCCCGTTGTTCAAACCGAAGCCGCTTTCCAACTTGAAGATCGCATGCAATCCGCTGCCGAGATCTTCATTTCCGGCCAAGCCGAAATACGTGTGCGCGATGCCATTGCTCGATTCCTGCCAGTCGGACCCGGCCTTCTTGGTGGTCGGGTTCATCTGATTGTTCGAATAAATCAGGCCTGCGTCCAGCGAGCCGTACAGCGTGACGCTGCTTTGTGCATGAGCGGTTGCCGCGAACAGGGCGGTCACGCCCATCGCCAGGATGGCTTTCTTCATCTTTTGGTTCTCCGTATCGATAGATGACTCGCACCTCATCGCCACAGAGAGCGATGGACACCTTGCGGGATAAGGCTGCGAGGGCTTGTGTCAAACTCGTTGCCGGAGTGTAGATGTGCTCACCGCCATGTGCGTCACCGACGCAGGAAACAATATCTTTCAGAAAAAAACAGTATTCGGCACTACTACGCCATAGTTGTTTGAATTCTCATGATTTTTTAGAAAAGCGGGGAATTGGAAGGCGGTCGGCGTGACATTAACCGAAACAATTTGTGGCGCTCAAGCAACAGGCGACAAATGGACGCTTCGCGCGCATCCGTTAGATCACTCGAAATGTCGCCACATCTTTTGCAGAAGTTCCAATACTTTTATTAAAGATTTTTTATAATCATTGGCCGACGCAATCGTGTAATTTTTTGTTTCACTTTTACGAATTAGCAAGCACCTGCCCTTAATTTTCGCAACAATTTTTGACAATTGAGTGAATTGGATAGCCAATCCTGTAAGCGCTCATCGGCACGGGGCGCGAGCGAAGCATTGCTGCTCCACTCGCCCCCGAAGAGCGAAATGCTTGCAGCGCCCGCTTTATTGCACGATCCTCGTCACGCCCCGACCGCGAGGATCCGCAACCGGCACAGGGGTGTCTCCGTCGATTTTGATCGCCTGGATATCACCGTTGAAGCCCTGCTTGTGTAGCACGTACCCCATAGACTGCAACTGTTGCGCAAGCTCCCCTTCGATCGGCTTGAACGGCTCCCAGAAAACCGTATTCGGTGGCAGCAACTGGTGATGGAAGCGCATTGCTGCCACCGCATCGGGTAGCGGCATCTTGAAGTCGTAAACGTCCGTGATCACTTGGAAGATCGACGTGAAAATGCGCGAGCCGCCGGGCGTGCCGATCACAAGCGCGACCTTGCCATCCTTGGTGAGAATCGTCGGCGTCATCGACGACAGCGGCCGCTTCCTCGGCTCGATCGAGTTGGCATCGCTGCCGACCACGCCAAACATGTTCGCCACGCCAGGCTTCGCCGAAAAGTCGTCCATTTCGTCGTTCAGCAGAACGCCTGTGCCTTGCGCCACGACGCCGGCCCCGAAATAAC
>JAXDQB010000124.1:0-10257 GCA_034668065.1 Paraburkholderia sp. | reverse complement strand
CCGGCGTGCGGCCCATCAGCACGGCTAGGGCATGCATGGCTGCCGCGCGTTGCCGGCGCAACGTCGGCAAGTTCTCGGCGATCGTCTCGGCATTTTGGCGGGAGGTGAGCGCAGGCACATGTGCGAGGGCGCCTAGCGCGTAGCGCTTTTCGTCTTCGCGGGCCGTCTCGTTCGCGAGGGCGACAAGCCGCTCGGTGATCGCGATCTGCCGATCGAGCGAAGCCGCGTTTATTGCCGCGCCGACGATGTTGGCAGCCAGCGCGCGCCGCGCCGCGTCGAACTCGAACGCCTGCACGTTCACGCGCGCGCCGAGCGCCGCGTTCGCATAGCGCGCCGCTCCGAATAGGTCGAACGTGTAGTGGGCCTGAATCTGGCCGACGAAGACGTCGTATTGAAAGGTGTTTGGACCGATCTCCGGTATGCCGAGATTGCGCTCGCGAGTGACCTGCGCGCCCGCGTCGACGGTAGGAAGCAGTGACGAGCCGATCTGCGCGCGCAACTGCTCGTGTGCTGCGGCGAGCGTTTTCTCGGTGGAGGTCAGCGTCGGACTGTTGCGCAAGCCCTCATCGACCAGCGCATTCAGGGCGTCGGAGCCGTATAGGCGCCACCACTGCGGCACCGGCTGCGCGCCGACGTCGAACTGCTGCGCAACGCCATTTGCTGTCACCGTTTGTGCCGGTTGCGGGGCAGCGCCATAGTGGACGGGCGAGGGCGTGGCAGCCGGCACGCCGCTCAGGCCGAACGAGCAGCCGACCAGAACGACCGCAGCGCTCGCGGCGATGGCGAATGTAGCGTGCGAAAGCCTCATGGTCGTCATGGTCAGTTTCCCGTATGTGCGTCGTCGGCTGGCGGTGCGTCCCGCTCGTCGCGGCGGACTCTAAAGAAAACCGCGTAGAGTGCCGGCAAATAAAAGAGCGTCAGCACTGTCGCGCTTGTGATGCCGCCCATTAGCGCGGTGGCCATCGGGCCGAAGAAATTCGAGCGCAGGAGCGGAATGAGCGCCAGCACAGCGGCTGCGGCTGTGAGTGTGATCGGCCGGAAACGCCGCACGGTTGCGCCCACGATCGCATCAAAGCGTTTGTGGCCCGCCGCGATGTCTTGCTCGATCTGGTCGACGAGGATGACCGAGTTGCGCATGATGATGCCGAACATGGCGATGACGCCGAGCATCGCCACGAACCCGAAAGGCTTGCCGAAGAGCAGCAACGTGGCGACGACGCCGATCAGTCCGAGCGGCGCGGTGAGCACCACCATCAGCACGCGCGCGAAGCTTTGCAGCTGGATCATCAGCAGCGTGAACACGGCGATCGCCATCAGCGGCATTTGCGCGTTGATCGAAGTCTGGCCTTTCGTGCTTTCTTCAACCGAGCCGCCCACCTCGATCCGATAGCCGAGCGGCAACTGAGCACGCGACGAGGCGAGCGCACGGTCGAGGTCGTGCGTGACGTCGATGCTTTGGGCGTTGCCGCGAACGTCGGCTTGCACGGTGATCGTCGGTTGGCGGTCGCGTTCCCAGACCACGCCGTATTCGAGCGTATTGTGCAGACGCCCGAGCGCACCTAGCGGGACACTTCCGTTGGGCGTCGGCATCGCGAGGCTCGTGATGTGCGCCGGGTCGACCCGCTCGCGTTCCGGTGCGCGCAATTCGACGCTGATCAACTTGTCGCGCTCGCGGTACTGCGTGACGGTGTAGCCGGACAGCGTCATGGCAAGAAAGCTCGAGATGTCCTGCGATGTGACGCCGAGCTGGCGCGCCTTGTTTTGATCGACCTCGAACGAACGCGAGCGCTCCGCGGGTTCGTCCCAGTCGAATTGCACGTTGCGCGTGCGCGTGTCCGCGCGCATCGTCGCAGCGACGCGTTCGGCGATTGCGCGTACCGCGGCGATGTCGTCGCCGCTTACGCGGAATTGGACTGGAAAGCCGACGGGCGGGCCGTTCTCGAGACGCGAAAGGCGTGTGCGGGCGGCCGGGTAGTCGTTTTCGAGCGTGGTGTCGAGCCAGCGTGCGAGTTTTTCGCGATCTTCGACGGTTTTCGCCGTGACGACGAACTGGGCAAAGTTCGGTTGCTGCAACTGCTGGTCGAGAGGCAGGTAAAAACGCGGCGCGCCCGTGCCGACGAAGTCGACGAAGTGGTCGATTTCCGGCCGGCCGGCGAGGGTTTTTTCGAGGCGCTTAGCTTCGCGCAGTGTCGCATCGAAAGAGGCGCCCTCGGGCAGGCGCACGTCGATGAGCAGCTCCGGTCGGTCCGAGCTTGGGAAGAATTGCTGCGGCACGAGCGAGAAGCCGGCCAGCGCAAGCAGGAAGAGCAAGACGGTAATGCCGAGCACGGCCCATCGGCGCGCGATACACCACGAGATCCACACGGACAGGCGTCGATAGAAACGGGTGTCGTAAATGTCCGTCGAGTGGACCTCCTTCGGGGCGCCGTGTTCATGGCCGGGGTGACCGACAAGCCCCGTACTCACCGCGCGCTTGCGCTCGGGCAGAAGGTGATAGCCGAGCAGCGGAATCAGCACGACAGCGGCGAACCATGACGCAATCAGCGCGATGGAGGACACCTCGAAGATCGAGCGTGTGTATTCGCCGGTGCTCGACTTGGCCAGAGCGATCGGCAGGAAACCCGACACCGTGACGAGCGTGCCCGTCAGCATCGGAAACGCCGTGCTCGTATAGGCGAACGCGGCGGCACGCGTGCGCGTCCAGCCCTGCTCGAGCTTCACAGCCATCATCTCGACGGCGATGATGGCGTCGTCGACAAGCAACCCGAGTGCGAGCACAAGCGTGCCGAGCGACACCTTGTGCAGCCCGATGTCGAACAGATACATGCAAAGCGCGGTCACGGCCAGCACGATCGGAATGGAGATCACAACGACCATCCCGGTTCTCAAGCCGAGCGATGCGAGGCTGACGATGAGCACAATCGCAATAGCTTCGGCGACGGCTTCGAGAAAATCGTTGACCTCATGCGCGACAGCGTGCGGCATGCTCGACACCTCGACGAGCGTGAGGCCGGCCGGCAAGCGCGCGCGCAACGCCGCGCTTTGTGCGTCGAGCGCATGGCCGAGCCGGACGACGTCGCCGCCCGTCTGCATCGTCACCCCGATACCGAGCACGGCATGCCCGCCGGAGCGCATTTGAGTGACCCTGGGGTCGTCGTACCCGCGCTTGATCGTAGCGATATCGCCGAGCCGAAATGTCCGGTGGTTGATGCCGATAAGCGTATCCGCAAGCGCACGCACGTCCCCAAATTGGCCGCCAGGCCTCACGAAGACCCGATCGTCGGCCGTCGTAATGGTGCCGGCCGGCGCGACGGCGTTCTGTGCGTTGATCGCCTGGGCCAATTCCTGAGGCGTTATTGAAAGCCGCGTAAGCTCGGCATTCGAGATCTCGATATAGACGTGTTGATCGGGATCGCCGAAATAGTCGACCTTGCCTACGCCGGGTACCCGCAGCAGCACCGCACGCAACTGATCCGCGTAGTCGTGCAGTTGCGCCGGCGAAAAGCCGTCGCCTTCGAGCGTATAGATGTTTGTATAGACGTCGCCGAATTCATCGTTGAAAGTCGGCCCGACGGTGCCGGATGGCAGTGTCGAGGCAATATCGCCGACCTTCTTGCGAACTTGATACCAAGTCTCCTGAACATCGCCGGCCGGTGCAGAATCCTTCATCGTGAAGAAGATCATCGATTCGCCAGGCCGGGAATAGCTGCGCAGGAAATCGACATGCGGCGTTTCCTGCAGCTTGCGGCCGATGCGATCGGTTATCTCCTCCTGCATCTGTCGCGCAGTCGCGCCTGGCCACAGCGTACGGATCACCATCACGCGGAATGTGAAAGGCGGATCTTCCGATTGACCAAGCCGTGTGTAGGCAAGCACGCCGGCCAAGGTTGCGAGCACGATCAGAAAGGTCGCGAGCGCCTGATGGCGCAGCGCCCACGCGGAGAGGTTGAAGCGGTCTTCGCCGCGGGCAACGCCTCGGAGGGACGCGTCGGCCCCCCCGAACGAAGTCCCGTCGCGGGGCGCCGCGTCGACGGCGGGCTCGCGCTCTGGCGAAATCATGAGGCGAAATCCTCGGCATGCAGCGGCGAGACGGCACGGACGTGTTCGCCTGCGCTCACGGTATGCACCCCCTGCAGTACGACGCGTTCGCCCTTGCGCAAGCCCTCGGCGACCGAGATCGTGCGCTCGTCATACCGCACGACGCGCACTGGCCGCAATTCGAGGGTGTCCGCCCCAGGGCGCACCACCCACACGGCAGGCTGTTCGCCGTCGTGGAAGAGGGCGGTCACGGGCAGCGTGAAGAAGTGCGCGCCCGACGTTTCGTCGGAGGCGTCGAACGCGACCTCGGCTGTCATGCCGAGACGTACGGCAGCGTCCGGCGCCGGCAGCGTCAGCGTCAGCTTCACGCGATAGGTGCGGCTTTGCGGGTCCGCGGCTGGCGACACTTCGCGCACGCGTGCCGCTAGTGCTTTGCCCGGCCGTGCAGGCAGCGTAACGCTAGCCGTCCGTCCCACGTTCAACGCCGGCAGGACGCGCTCCGGCGCATCGCATATGGCGTCGAGGTCACCGCTCCAGGCGAGGTTGTAGACGGCCTGATCCGCGGTGACGTTCTGCCCTGTATCCGCTTCCTCCGAAGTAATGACGCCGGCGTGGTCGGCCTTAAGGGTTGTATAGTCGTGCTGATCGGCGGCGAGCGCCTGCTGGGCTTGCGCGGCATCGCGCTGTGCGAGCGCCGACGCGTAGGCGTCCTGCGTTTGCTCCCATTGCGCCGGTGCGATCAGGTTCTCCTGTGCCTGTTCGCGGTCGCGTTCGAGCTGCTGCTTCGCGTATGCGAGCCGGTGCTGCGCAGCGTCGAGCTGCGCCTGCGCGTTCGCCAGGTTCTTTCGCGAGTCGGCCGGATCGAGCCGCGCGACAACCTGGCCCGCTTTCACGATGTCGCCGAGTCGCACGAGCCGAGCAATGATCTTGCCGCCAACGCGAAACGAGAGCGGGTTGCTATAGCGGGCTTGCACCTGGCAGGGCAGCGAGGCAAGCGGCGACCGTCCCTCAGGATGCACGGCAACCGCGACGACGGGCTTCGGCGCGGGGGCTGCTGTGTCACGCGGATGACACGCAGCTAGCGCAAAAGCGCCGCTGACCGCAAGCACGATGCCGGCTCGTTGCGCTATGCGCCCGTAGGACGACGCAGTGGCCGGGAAACGACTGCATGCCGTATTCGGCACGTCGGGACGATTACGACTCACAGTGCCCTCAAGTCTGATGAAGGTGAACGTGAAGCAACGCAGCGCGGCACATCGCAATAGTCGATGCCGCGGTGGACAGCGTGAACACGTGACGCTATCTCAAATATAACAGTGCATTCTAGTACAGGGATGTATTCGAATGCAAAGGCGAATTTATTCGGGAACGGGTGCTAAACTTCATGCATGAAACGCATACGCCTTACCCGTGAAGAGAGCAGGGATCAAACGCGAGAGCGCCTGATCGAAGCTGCGCGCACGATGTTCATCAAAAAGGGTTTCGTTGCCACGAGCGTGGAGGACATCGCGGCGGCTGCCGGCTACACGCGCGGCGCGTTCTACTCGAATTTTGGCGGCAAGGCGGATCTGTTGATCGAGCTATTGCGTCGAGATCATGAGCGCATGCAGGCCGATTTCCAGTCGATCATGGAGGAAGGCGGCACGCGCAAGGAAATGGAGACGCGGGCCGTCGAGTACTACAGCCGGCTCTTTCGGAACGAAGAAAGCTTTCCGATTTGGGTCGAGGCCAAGCTGCTCGCGAGTCGCGACGCCAAGTTCCGCGTGCGGTTCAATGCTTTCAGAAACGAAAAACTGGATCAGATCGCCGCGTACATCCGCGCTTTCTCGGCGCGCGTCGGCACGCCCTTGCCGCTGCCGGCGCAGACGCTGGCGCTCGGGCTGGTGAGCCTGTGTGACGGCGTGCAGTTCTTCCGCATGTGCGACCCGCAGCAGGTGACCGAAGAGGTGACCGAAACCGTGCTTGCCGGGTTCTTTTCGAGGGTGATATTGGGCTAAGGGTAAGGTCAGCTCAGCTCAGGTCTGAGCCTGTCGCTCGTGAGGCGCGAAGTGGCTCGCCAAGCCGTACGGCTTCGGCAGCTTGATGCGCGCCCAATGCGCACGCGTCACGTTGGTGTCCGCCTCGATCCCGGGCGCGGGCGGTGCGACCGGCGCGGAGTCGGCGCGGGCCGCGGCAAGCGCGGCGCGGGCGGTCAGGCTGTCGAGCGCCGTCGTATGAATCGGTGCTGCGAAGCACGATGCCGACAGCAATGCCATGGTCGTCAGTGTCGAGGCTTTCATTGCGCGACCTCCTTCTCGATGAGGCATGCCGCCGATGAAATTCTTTTAAACGATCGGCCAAAAAGCAACACGCCTGATGCCTGGGGCGGCCGCCCTAGCGCAGCACCTCGAAGCGCGTCCATGGCCAGGAGGGCCGGTCGCGCATATACCCATTGAGCCAATTCCATTGCGGATGGCGCTTCATGAATGCCTGTGCATCGAATGAGCGGCCGCAGGGGTGTCCCCATCGCGCCCAGAATGCGAGCTCGCGCGCCATCTTGCTGTCGACGACCTTCCCGTCGTTTGCTCCCCACGGGTTGAAGGGGCCTTGGTCGGAACCGCCGAAGCGCGCGTCGTCAAGCTCAAGATGCCCGCAGATACTGCGCGAGCATGGGTTGTCGCTGCGATCGAGATAGACGTCGTGGTGGTCCGCAATCATCTGTTTCGCGAGCTCGATGTCGATCTTGCCGTGATGCAGCTCTGCAAGCTGCATAAAACGCAGGCGCCGCGCGCCGTTCGTGCGCACATCGGTATAGTCCTCACCCTCGCCCACACACTCCTGGTTGCGAATCTTCAGGTC
Organism: Paraburkholderia sp.; assembly: GCA_034668065.1. GTDB lineage: Bacteria > Pseudomonadota > Gammaproteobacteria > Burkholderiales > Burkholderiaceae > Trinickia. Next base: position 3,381 of record JAXDQB010000124.1, on the reverse strand, counting down.
AGTCGCGGTGTTGTAGCCGCTGTAAAAACCGTCTTTCGTGCTTTCGAATCCAGAATAGTGAAGCCCGAGTTCGTAGCGCGCGATTTCGCCCGTCTTCACGTCACCCAGCAGCCAGCTGTTCGCGTACCCGCCGTTATTCGACACCGCAAACATTTCGCACCATTCGCCGATGGAGTTCGCGTATTGCGTCGCGCGTCGCGAACGATAGAATTCCGGCGCGCCGGCCGCGTTATAGCCGGCGAAATTGGAGATTGTCGTCTCCGTCACCATAAGTCCGGCCGACGTGATCCAAAAATCGGTCAGGCTCGAAATGCAGCCCGGCAGGCCCTGCATGAGGATGCGATGGCCCGTGTCGGGAACGATGTCGAACACGACATTGAATGCGTCGCCCGCTGCATAGCGGTCCCACGAGTTGTGCGCCATCACGATGCCGCCGTCGCGCGTGGCGCTACCCGTCGCAATGAACGCGCTGCAGTGATGGCCGCGTCGGCCACGCCAGGGCTTGATGACGCCAAGCCGTGGATCGCGCGCGGCGGCCCGTGTCGGCCACCAGCTTTGCAGAAGGTCCATGTACCCGTTCCACGCGAGCACCTCGGCGACTGGCAGCTTCGCGCCGGCCGCGATTCCCTGAATCTCGTCCATGAACTCGGTATCGAGCTTCGGCGCAAACTGCTTGAGCGCAGCCGTCGTAAAGGTTTCGAAATCCTCGCCCGTGTCCCACCGCGCGAGATACTTCGCAGTGCGAATGGCATTCTGGATTTCGACCGCGAGCAGTTGGCCGTGTTGCTCGCCGCGGTCATAGGGCTCGCCTTCGAGATGCACGAAAATCCAGCCCGCATGGTCACGCCGTACGGCATCGAGAGACGGTTCGCTCATCTTTGCTCCGACGAATTGGCCGAGGGCGCTCGCCACACGCTGTTCGCGTACAGCCCGGGTGCCTGTCGGTCGTCGCTTCATTGTAGAAAAAACGACGCGCTTTCGCAGATAAGGTGAAGGACGCTCAATCGCCCTCACGTCTTGTGCACCTCGCGCTCGCGGGACAAAGCAGTGAGAGCCTGTTGGCCTCAGGGCGTGGGATTCATCCGACGGTATGCGTCGAGCAGCGCCGTCTTATAAACCGCCCCCATCAGCTTTGGAGCATCGATGCTCGCGACGACGGGCAGCCGTTCGCCCTGAAACGCGAGAAAGTGCTGCAAGGCCGCGCTGATCGACATGTCGGGCGTGAGCATCGCGAACTCGGGGTGCAAATAGTCCGCCGCCATTCGCAATGACGTGTCTCGCTTTTCCAGTAGGTCGGACGTAATGTCCTTGAGGGCGACGACGCCTCGGAAACAGCCGTGGTTGTCAGTCACGTAGAGGTACTTCACCGGATACTCGAGGAATACCCGAGCCATCTCCTGCACGCTTGCCGTGAGCGGGACGATCGTCTCGGCCGGCTGGATGAGCTCGCGCATCTGCGTTGCGCGCAAGCGCATCCGCTCCTGCTCGTCAGCTTGGCGACGCGCCGTGATCTCGTACATTGGCATCTTGCCGATCGCACGCGCCACGAAATACGCGACGACGCATGAAAGCATCAGCGGCAGGACGATCTGGTAGCGCAACGTCATTTCGAAAATCATGAGGATGGCCATCAGCGGCGCCTGAGTCGCGCCGGCGAGGAATGCGCCCATGCCGACCATCGCGTAAGCGAAGGCCCCGGAGGTGCCATGCGGCCACGCCGCGTGCGCCGCGAGGCCGAACAAGGAGCCAAGGGTGGCACCGACGAAGAGCGTCGGCGTGAATACCCCGCCGACTGCGCCGGAGCCTACGGTGGCGGCGGTGGCGATGAGCTTGCAGATCAGCACGACGACGAGTGCTGTCCACGTCCACGGCGAATGCAGTATCGAATTGACGACGCTGTAGCCGTTGCCCCAGACCTCGGGCGCCCAGACGGAGACACCGCCGACGATGAACCCGCCGGCCGCGAGCCGTACGGGCAAGGGCAACGGCAGGCGCTTGAATTGCGTTCGGGAGAACTCGAGGACGCGCAGGAACTGCGGCGCCGCCGCGCCGCACAGCATCCCAAGCGCGACGAAAAGCAACACCTCGACGCCCGCAATGGCGGGGAACTCCGGCATCTCGTACGGCGGCCGGTAGCCGGCGAACTCGCGCATGGTGATGTTGGCGACGACGGAGGCTACGACCACGGGGCCGAAATTTTCCATCGCAATTGAGCCGAGGACGATTTCTGTCACGAAAAACGCGCCTGCGATCGGCGCGCTGTACGCTGAGGTAATGCCGGCCGCTGCGCCGCAGGCAACGAGTAGCCGCAGCCGTTGAGGATCAAAGTGCACGAGGCGGCCGATAACCGAACCGGCCAGCGCGGCCAGTTGGACCATCGGGCCTTCGCGACCGATCGAGCCGCCAAACCCGATCGTGAAAAGCGAGGAGAAGCTGCGCCACACGCTTGTCCAAATGGGGACGACACCGTCGCCAATTGCGATCGCTTCCATGTAGTCGGAGCTCGCGTGCTTGTCGGCGCGGCGGGCCGCGACAAGAAGCAAGCATCCGGCGATGAACCCACCGGCCGCAGGCAGCCAGATGCGCGTCGTCCACGGCAGCGCGCGCGCCATTTCGACGAAGCTGCCTGAGTGGCCCGTGAAGGTCCACTGAAAGAAGTCGATGCAGCGGCGAAATGCGACGGTCGCGAAGGCGCCAAGGACGCCAGTGACCACGGCCCATAGGAGCATCGTGTGCGTCTCGGAGAGTCGAAACAACGCTTGGGCGCGGGTGCGCAGGCGAAGCAGAAATGAAAGCACGGTGGCGTCGACGGTGGTCGGTCGAGCGCAAGCATAGCATCCTGCGGAGGCGCCGGTCCGGCGCTTGTCATGGCTGACTCGCCTTGCCGCGCTTGCCCGCCCGCGGAGTGGTCTGCGAGGGTTGGCACGAATGGTGGTGGAGCGCGTGTTACTCAGCTATGATGCCGCGACTAAACGAGATTCGAGAAGCGCGCTGCGGCGCGCTTTTTCAATGGTTCGCGTTCGACTTGGGTCCGCACCGCACCGGGATGCCGGGCCGCGCAGCGAGCGTGGCACGGCTGAAAGGAAGAGAATGCGACGATGGAACCTTATCGATATGAATTCACGGATGCCGATCTCGAAGCGCTCGCGCGCGTCGTCAGCGATCTTTTTCCCGAGCAGACGCTTTTCGGGCAGCGCTCGAACGATGACGGCGCTGCCGAACTCGTGGTGCAATGGGTGGCTATGCGCTTCGGTTCAACGGCGCAGCGCATGACCGTGACCGTTCGCTTCGCGCCGCTTGCCTTCGCCCGTTTCCGCGCACTGGCGCCACGCATGCGCGCTCGCAGCTTCGCCGTTCTGCGAGCGTTCGTGGAAGCTGCGC
>JAXDQB010000123.1:0-7409 GCA_034668065.1 Paraburkholderia sp. | reverse complement strand
CCGAGACCAGCTTCGGCAACGGCGGCCAGCTGTCCTACAGCTATGTCGCGCCGCTTGCCGGCCCGGGCGTGCTGTCGAAGCTGCCGGTTTGGCTTGCCCGCAAGGATTCGCCGGTGCGCTTCCGGCCGTCGGCGAACCTGGAGCAATGGCGCTGGTGCCTGCAGTTCGCGCTCGCTTGTACGCGCCAGCGCAGCAATCTCACCACGAGCAAGCTGCTTTCCCTCTCGTTCGCGAGCCGCACGCTCATACGCGATCTCGTGCGCGACGAGCCCATGCTCGACTTCGATTTCGAGCGCTCGGGCAAACTCGTTTTGCATCGCGATGCCCAGGCGATGCAAAGCGCCGTGGATCTGCTCGAGTTCCAGCGCTCGCTTGGCTGCGAACAAGTGGCACTCACCGCCGATGAGTGCGTGGCGCTCGAGCCCGCGCTTGCGGGCGTGCGTGCCGAGATCGCCGGCGGCATCTATACGGCAAGCGAAGACACGGCTGACTGCTACCGTTTCTGCAAAGGCCTCGAGGCCATCTTGCGCGCACGCGGCGTGCAATTCGCGATGAATACGGCGATCGACGAACTTCGCCTCTCGGCCGGCCAACACGTCGAGGCGCGTAGCGGCGGCACGGTGCTCGAAGCGGACAACATCGTCGTCGCAACCGGCGCGGGCGCGACGCGGCTGCTCCGGCCGTTAGGCATCCACGTCCCTGTCTATCCGCTCAAAGGCTACAGCCTGACCTACCAGTTGGGGCCGCGCTCGATCGCGCCGAAGCTGAGCGTCACCGACTTCGCCCGCAAGGTCGTCTATGCGCGCCTTGGCGACCGTCTGCGCGTGGCGGGCATGGCCGATCTCGACGGTTATTCCCTGAAGCCTGACCCGTCGCGCCTCGCCACGCTGCGCGCGGAGACGGCCGCACTCTTTCCGTTGGCGGCGGACGATCACGCCGACGCGGCGGAATGGACGGGGCTGCGTCCCGCAACCCCGTGCGGCACGCCGATCATCGGGCCGACGCCTTTTCGCAATCTCTGGCTGAACGTCGGCCATGGCGCGCTCGGCTTCACGTTGGCGACCGGCTCGGCGGCGCTGCTGACCGGCTGGTTCGACTCCCGGCCGGACCCGTCGCTTTCCGGCCTTTTTGCGTACGGTCATTGAGCCATGCGCAGGTGAATCGACGCCCAGTCTCAATCTCAACGACATTGAATCGATACGAAATGAGAGACAAGCCCAATATCGTGGTTATCGGCACGGGAGGCACCATTGCCGGCCGTGGCGCGAGCTCAGCCGACACTTCTGCCTACACCTGCTCGGTACTGACGATCGACGAGATTCTAGCCGCAATTCCGCAAGCGTCTTCGCTCGCCAATCTGCGTGCCGAGCAGCTGCTGCAAATTGGCTCGGAAAATTTCAACAACGAGCACTTGCTCATGATCGGCAAGCGGGTCTCCGAGGTGCTCAAAGACGATGACGTCGATGGCGTCATCCTCACGCAGGGCACCGACACGATCGAGGAAACGGCCTATTTTCTGCATCTGACGTTGAAGAGCGTCAAACCTGTCGTCGTGGTCGGATCGATGCGCCCGCCATCCGCCATGAGTTCCGATGCATCGCTAAACCTTTATCACGCGATTTCCGTGGCGATTGACCCCGCCTCTCGCGGAAGAGGCACGCTCGTCGTGGCCAACGACGAAATCCACACCGCCCGCGACGTCACGAAGACCAACAGCTTCAAGCTCGAGGCCTTCCGCTCGCCATACGGCGCGCTCGGATTCGTGGTGGAAGGGGTGCCGCGCTATTACCGGATACCGTCGCGGGACCATACGGTCCTGACACAGTGGTCCATCGACGATATCGAGTTTCTGCCGAAGGTCGACATCGTCTATGCCTACGGTGCGCTCGACGAGGAGGTGATCGGCAAGATGGCCTCGCACGCAAACGGGCTCATCTTCGCTGGAACCGGCAACGGCAACGTCGCGGAGCACATCGTGGGGCCGCTGCGGGAAGCGGGGCGCCACGGCTTGCATGTGGTGCGCGCCTCGCGCACGGGCAACGGCGTGGTCATCCGCAACGGCGCGCAGCCCGACGACGACTACGGCTGGATCGTGGTCGACGATCAGGCGCCGCAAAAAGCCCGCATCCTGCTGATGCTGGCGATGCTGAGCCACTCGGACGAACGACACGCACTGCAAGCCGCTTTCTATCGCTATTGAAGCCTGCTGGAGAACATCATGCATATCATTACCGACGATCAAGTCCACCGGCTCATCACGATGAGCGACGCCATCTCCACGCTGCGTCTCGCCCTAACCGAGCAAGGCAACGCGCGAGCCAAAATTCAGCCACGCGTGCGCACGCTGGGGGAAAACATCTCGTTGAGTACGATGGGCGCGATCTTGCCGAGGGCCGGCGTGTGCGGCGCCAAGGTGTATTCCACGCACAAGGGCATATTCGACTTCGTGATCCCCTTGTTCTCCACGCACGACGGGCGCTTGCTGTCCATCATCCACGGCGGCGCGCTCACGGAGTATCGCACCGCGGCGGTCACGCGCATCGCCTTTGACGCCTTCGGCCGCACCGATGCGAAGGTCCTCGCCGTGTTCGGAACCGGCGTGCAGGCGCGAGCGCACATTCGTGCCATCGTGGAGGACTCGGGCATCGAGCGTGTATTTATTGTCGGTATCGAAGGGGTGCCGGAGGCGGTCGCGCAGATGCAGGCGCGGTTTCCGAGCGTGCGCTTTGAAGCGTCCACTGCCGAGACGGCGGTGAAGGCCGCCGACGCGATCGTCACCGCCACGCGCAGCACCGTACCGCTCTTTGACGGCGCGCACGTCAAGGCGGGCACGTTCGTCGCGGCTATTGGATCCAGCAAGCCGAGCGCACGCGAAATCGATGACGCGACGCTCGCGCGCGCGGGCCTCATCATCGTCGAATCTCTGGAACAGGCAAAAGAGGAGGCTGGCGACCTGCTGATGGCGTCGGCTGGCGTGGTCGACTGGAACAACGTGGTCGAGCTCGGCAGTACCATCGCCAGCGGCAATATCCATTCGCGCGCACAGGGCGATATCACCGTCTTCAAGTCGCTCGGCATCGGTCTTGCCGATATCGCGCTCGGCGAGCTCGTCACGCGCCGGATCATGGAGGAAGCAGGGCGGCCCGCGTAGCCTGAGCGATGCCGGCAAACGTCGCGTAGCAAGACGTGACTTCGCGTCCCTTCAGACGGATAGATTGACGAAATTGAAAATGGCTAGTGTCATTCCGATGACACAAACAGCGAGCGGCATGGAGACACCATTCGGCTCGGCCTATTTCACGATCGTTTACATGGGAACAGAGTCATGATCTCTGGCGCTTCCGGCGTGTCGCCGCTTTCTTCCACCCCGCAACCTGAGGGCCTCGAATCAAACGTCAATGAGTCGACGAGCAGCGCGTCCCCCTCCCTGCAGCCGGCGCCAGGTCGCTCGCGCGGCGCCGGCGCGCTTGGCGATCTGGCGGGCATGTCGCGACTGTCGTTGACGAGCGCGCGTGGAGCCGCCGGTCAAGCTGAAGCGCCGCGGACGAAAGGACGTCCCGTGGTGGCGGTGGCGCCGGTCACGGTTGAAGCGGTGCTGGCCCGGTCTCCGGAGGCCGTTGCAGCGGAACCGGCGAAACCGGCGAGTATTTTCGGTTCGCTCAAAGCCGCGGTCGCGTTGGCATTCGCCTCGCCGCTCGAGAGGCGCAATGCCGAACTCAAGGCCAAGCTCAAGGCCAAGCTCAAGGAGCTCGGCGTCGAACCGCGGCAAATCGACGAAGCCGCAGCACGCGCACCGGTGACGATGACGATCAACCTTGGCACGTTCCGCGAGAACTATCGAACCCTGAGACAGCTCGTGCCCGAGCAGACCGAGATGTCAGTCGTGTTGAAGGCGGACGCCTACGGGGTCGGTGCGGGGAAACTGGCGACGGCACTCGAAAAGGAAGGCTGCAACAAGTTCTTCGTCGCGACCCTCGACGAAGCCTTGAAAATGCGCGCAGAGGTCAAGCCCGAGACGACCGTGATGGTGCTGGGTGGCCCGCTGAATGGAACCGCGAAGCAATTCCTCGACCATGACGTCACGCCTGTGCTCAACAGCGTGGAGCAGGTGCGGGAATGGAACGAGCTCGGGCGGGAAACAGGAAAGAAGCTGCCGGCTATTCTGCAGTTCGATACGGGTATGTCGCGCGCGGGCATCGCGCCGGAGGATCGCGCAAAGGTGGCGCACGGCAGCGATGCCCTGCAGCACGTCGACGTGAAATACGTCATGAGCCACCTAGCCACCGCGGGCGAAGCGACACTGGACGAAGACGGCATCCGCCAGCCAAGCCCGTCGATGGAAAAGCAACACGAGGCATTCAAGGAAATTCAGCGGGAATACCCCGGCGTTGGCGGATCGCTGGCTGCGTCTGCCGCATTGCATATTCCCGAATATCAAAAGCAGATGGTGCGCGGCGGCGGCGTCATCCATGGGCAGGAAGTGTTCGATGACGGCAAGGGCACTTACCCGCAGCCGGTGAGGGTAACCGGCCGCCTCGCCGAAGTCCGCGAGATTAATTGCGGCACGGGGATCGGGTACGGATTGACTTATCGCGCCGAGAAAAAGACGTTCATCGGCACGATACCCGCGGGATACGCGGATGGTCTGCCGCGCACGCTTGGGGGCACAGTCGATGCTCGCCGCGAGCATGCCGTCACAGGCCACGCGAAGATCAACGGCCAATCGGTGGACATCGTCGGCGAGATGTCGATGGACATGAACGACAAGAAAAATGGCCCCAAGCATGTCGTCAACGGCCATGTGAAGATCAACGGCCAACTGGTGGACATCGTCGGCAGGATGTCGATGGACATGACCACCGTCGACCTCAGTCACCTGTTGTTGGGCAAGATGGCCGAAGGCGATGGCATCGGGACCGATCCGGATCTCCGCCTGTGGACGAGGTCCGCCGACGGCGACGTCGTCCCTGACAAGCAGTGGCTCTCGCGTGCCGAGGTTGTTTTCACCGACAAAACGCACACGTTCGACGACGTTGCCCGCGAGGCGGGATTGAACTCGTCGATGGTGTCGATCGGGTTGGGCAACTCGCCGCGCGTCCGAAAGGTCTATGTGGACCAACGAGGCGGAGCGCAGGTGTTGACGCCCGAAACAGCCGTCGGCGATTCCGAAGCATCCGCTGCATAACCGCGCCACTTCTGCAACAATCTCGCAGTCGGCTGCCACTGCGGTAAGCCTGCCGACTGAAAGCTTCCCGAAATCCGCCGCGCCGTCACGCCCGACGATATCTCTTTCGTCGCGCGCGTCCAGCCAGCAAACCACCGACGAGTCGCCCCTTGTCCGACACACCTACTTCGGCCGCCTCCGCGCGCGCCATTGATGCATCCACGTCGGCCAAAAACCGTCGCGGTATGCTCGCAGTTCTCTTGGCCGTCGCCCTCGCAACGCTCGACACTGCCATTGCAAACACAGCGCTGCCCGCGATCGCCGCCGATCTTCACGCCTCGCCGGCGGCATCGGTGTGGATCATCAACGCCTATCAACTCGCGATCGTTGCGACGATGCTGCCCCTCGCCGCACTTGGCGATATCGTCGGGCACCGGCGGATATACATCGGCGGGCTCGCAGTATTCACGGTTGCGTCGCTCGCCTGCTCGCTGGTCTCCACGTTGCCTATGCTCACCGCCGCCCGCATTTTGCAAGGCCTCGGCGCAAGCGCGATCATGAGCGTCAATACCGCGCTGATTCGCTATCTCGTCCCTCCGGAGCGGCTGGGGCAGGGGCTTGGACTGAACGCCCTCACGGTCGGTGTGTCGATGGCCGTGGGGCCGACCGTAGCTTCGATGATCCTCTCGGTGGGCGCATGGCCGTGGCTGTTCGCGGTCAACGTGCCGCTCGGCATCGTTGCGCTCGCATTCGCGCTGCCTGCGTTGCCGCAAACCAAGCGCGGGACGCACGCCTTCGATCCGGTCGCGGCGCTCCTGAACGTGGTCGCTTTTGCATCATTGATTTTTGCGCTGGGTGAAGCGGCGCAGCAGGAGCCCATCTCGCGCGTATTGATTGCCGCCGCCTGCTCGCTTTTTTTTGGCGTGTTGCTCCTGCGACGCCAGGCGGGGCACCCGGCGCCCATGCTGCCGGTCGATCTTTTCAAGCGGCCGGTGTTTGCGCTCTCGGCAATAACGGCTGTCTGCGCGTTCGCCGCACAAGGGCTTGCCTTCGTCTCGCTACCGTTTTTCTTCGAGGACGTCCTGCATCGAAGCCAAGTGGAGACGGGTTTCCTGATGACGCCGTGGCCTCTCGTCGTTGCGCTCGCGGCGCCGTTTGCCGGACGGCTTTCCGATCGTTATCCGCCTGGATTGCTCGGCGCGATCGGGCTCGCCGTGCTAAGCGTCGGCATGGCGTCGCTTGCACTTTTACCGGCGCATCCGTCGGTCCACGTCATTGCGCTGCGGATGGCGATATGCGGCGCGGGATTCGGTTTTTTCCAGTCGCCGAATTTGAAAGCGATCATGTCAAGCGTGCCGCCTGAGCGCAGCGGGGGCGCAAGCGGGATTATCGGAACCGCCCGACTGCTTGGGCAGACTAGCGGTGCCGCGTTGGTTGCGCTGAGCTTCGGTATGGCGGGCCGTCACGGACCGACGCTCGCCCTGGCGGGCGGCGCGGTGTTTGCCGGAGCAGCGAGCATTGCAAGCGGCATGCGACTCATTGCGCCGTCGCATCGTGCAGGCAAGGGCGCGTGAGGGATGTATGAGGGATGCATGAGGGACGCGCCGTCCGTTGGCGCATTCGGTGTCAACCCGACCAACCCCAACCCATACGGGTCAACACTCCATCACATGGTTTCTTCCAACAGCGCCCCGTTTGGCGACATTTGGCCCACAGCGCGCTTACCCGTTTCGCGCATCGCCTTGACGGGCACGCAGAGCAGCACGGCCAATCCTGCAACCACCAGCAAAGCGGCCAAAACGTAGAGTCCGCTCGTAAAGCTGCCGGTGGTCGTCTTCGCCCACCCCATGAGGGCAGGACTGGCAAAGCCGCCGAGCAGCGCAAGACTGTTGATCATAGCGATACCCCCGGCTGCAGCGGTGCCGGACAGGTAGGAGGTCAGAATCGCAAAGAACAGTGGCATGCCGGTGAAGATCGTCGCGTTGGCGATCGCGAAAGCAACCAATGCCAGCGCCAGGTTGCTGGCGCTCGCCGCGATCATGACGAGGGCCGCACTGCCAATGAAGGTGCAGCCAGCCAGATGCCAGCGTCGCTCCATCTTCACGTCGGAATGACGGCTGATAAAGATCATGCCCAGCGCGCCGACACCGTAAGGAATCATGGAGTACAGGCCGACGTTGAATGGATCCTTGACGCCGGCATTCTTGATGATGGTCGGAAGCCAGAAGCTGACCGCGTATATCCC
>JAXDQB010000122.1:0-4883 GCA_034668065.1 Paraburkholderia sp. | reverse complement strand
AAATGAAGCAAAAGCCGGCCGCGCGATATTCACGCGTGCTCGCCGCATCGAGCGCGAAAAATGCCAGCCGCCACCGGTGGTCGCAGCGCCGGTGCGCGCGACTGGCCTCATCTCACTTGATCATACCGTGAGAGTGAGCCCCACGCCGCCCGTCACGTCACGTCACGTCACCTCACCTCACGTCACGTCAGGCTTCGCGCACGAAATCGGCCCAGCAATTCGGCGTTTCGTAGAGCCGCACGCTTCGCAAGCGCAGATTTGAGCCGTAATGCGCGTCGTAGACGGGCGCGAGCGTTTCGAACGCGAGGGCCGCGAGGTTTTCGACGGTTGGGACCCGATCGAGCACAACGGTCTTATGACCCGGCATCGATTCGAGAAACTCGCGCACGCGCGTATCGCCTTCAAAAACGAGAAACGCATGGTCCCAGCGGCTCGCCAGATATTCCATGGCAAGCGATTTCACGTCGGCGAAGTCCATCACCATGCCGCAATCGTGCGCGCCTTCCGTCTCGATCACATCGCCTTGCAGCGTGATTTCGAGCACGTAGCGATGCCCGTGAAGGTTGCGGCATTGGCTGCGGTGGTCGGGAATGCGGTGACCCGCATCAAATTCGAGTTTTCGGGTAATCGTCAGCACGGCGGTGCTCAGGGAATGTTCAGATACTTATGCGTTTGCATCGACAGGCGCCACTTCGGGTGCTGCTTGCACCAGTCGATCGCAAGCCGCGTGTTGATATCGCGCGCGGCGCCGTCCATCGGCTGCACGAGGAAATGGTCGAAATCGAGCTTTGCATATTCGGCGAGGCGCTGATTGTCCTGCGGAATGACGACCTTCAGCTCGTCGCCCTTCGTCACGACGAGCGGCGCATCGGCTTTCGGACTGACGCAAACCCAATCGATCGAGTCGAGCACCGGCAGCGAACCGTTCGTCTCAACTGCCACTTCGAAGCCGGCCGCGTGCAACGCATCGACGAGCGGACCGTCGAGCTGCAACATCGGCTCGCCACCCGTACAGACGACGAAGCGATGGCCTTCACCTAACGGCCACAGCGAGGCGATCGTATCGACGAGCGCCTCTGCATCGCGGTACTTGCCCCCGCGTTCACCGTCGGTGCCGACAAAATCAGTGTCGCAAAATCGGCAGACGGCGCTCGCGCGGTCCTCTTCGCGCCCTGACCACAGGTTGCATCCGGCGAACCGGCAGAACACGGCAGGACGACCGGCGTTCGCGCCTTCGCCCTGCAGCGTGTAAAAGATTTCCTTGACCGCATACGTCATGTTGCGTTTTTCCGTCTGTCCGAATCATCGACCGGCTCGCCGACCAGGGCGGAGCGCGTCAGCGCGCGCCAGATGTGCCGATTATGCGCCCGCGCGCGGACCGAGGGCACTGCAAGGCCGTGTCCACGCTTTCACGTCCACGTTGATGGCCGGGCCCACAATCGCTCAGACCGGCTGGCTTACTTGCTCGCCGGCAAGAAAGGCCTCGTAGCCGCGCTTGCGCAAGCGGCATGCCGGGCATTCGCCGCAGCCGAAGCCCCAGTCGTGAAGCTCCGCGCGCACGCCGACATAGCAGGTGTGGGTCTCGACGCGAATCAGCTCCACAAGCGCCGGGCCACCAAGCTGATCCGCAAGCCGCCAAGTGTCGGCCTTGTCGAGCCACATCAGCGGGGTCTCGACGACGAAGCGGCTGTCCATCCCGAGATTGAGCGTAACCTGCAACGCCTTCATCGTGTCGTCACGGCAGTCCGGGTAGCCGGAGAAATCCGTCTCGCACATCCCGCCGACGAGCACGCGCAAGCCTCGCCGATAAGCAATCGCTGCGGCAATCGTCATGAACATCAGATTGCGCCCCGGCACAAACGTATTGGGCAACCCGTTAGCGGCCGCTTCGATCTCAATTTCACGTGTCATCGCGGTGTCGCTGATCTTGCCGAGCACCGAGAGATCGATCATGTGATCGGCACCGAGCCGGCCATCCCATGCAGGAAAGTCCCGTGCAAGCTTCTCACGCAGCCCCTCGCGACATTCGAGCTCGACGCGGTGACGCTGGCCATAATCGAAGCCGAGCGTTTCAACTTTCTCATAGCGATCGAGCGCCCATGCCAGGCACGTGGCCGAATCTTGGCCGCCCGAAAACAGCACGAGCGCGCCATTTTTAGCGTCTGTCGCAGTCACCATAAGCACTCCGTGTGCCGTAATGAATAGGATGTGGCCGCCTCGCAAAGCGTGCTGTGCCGCTGTCTGCCGCTGTCTGCCGCTGTCTGCCGCTGTGTACCGCTTATGCACTTCCGCGGTGCGCAGCCCGCCTGTCGAACGCCATGGCACTATGCCACGCCCGAAGCAATGAACAAAACCCCAAGAACCTTACGATTCTTGGGGTTGAATACTGCTGGTGGCCTGGGGCGGAATCGAACCACCGACACGCGGATTTTCAATCCGCTGCTCTACCAACTGAGCTACCGGGCCACGGAGAAACGAGAGTATAGCAAGGACTCTCAGCATGCTCAAGCCCCTGGATGCATTCCGAAGAGACTACATCCTCGCAGTTCTTGAGCGCCGCCGTCATTCGCCCTTGTTCTTACCGAGATCGACGCCGAGCTGCTTGAGCTTGCGATAAAGGTGCGTGCGCTCGAGCCCCGTCTTTTCGGCCACGCGCGTCATGCTGCCGTTCTCGCGCGAGAGATGGTATTCGAAATATGCGCGCTCGAACGCGTCACGCGCATCGCGCAACGGAATGTCGAACGAAATCGACGTCACTTGCGTGGCGACTGCGCCGCCCTCCGCGTCGGGCGCAAGCCCGGGCAGGGCGACGGCCGCCGCGACCATCGGGGCGAGGGCAGGCGTCGCAGCCTTAACGTCGGGGGCGCCGCCAAGAGGCGGCACCGCGCTGCCGCGCGCGAGCCCCTGCTCGACAGCTTTCAAAAGCTTTTGCAGCGCAATCGGCTTCTCGAGAAAGTTCATCGCACCGATCTTGGTCGCTTCGACGGCCGTGTCGATCGTCGCATGGCCCGACATCATGATGACCGGCATCGTCAAGAGCCCCTGCGCCCCCCATTCCTTAAGCAAGGTTACGCCGTCCGTATCGGGCATCCAGATGTCGAGGAGCACCAGATCGGGCGCTTGGCGCAAGCGCGAGTCTCGCGCTTGCTGCGCGTTCTCCGCCACTTCCACGGCATGTCCCTCGTCGCTCAGGATTTCCGAGAGCAACTCTCGAATACCCATTTCGTCGTCTACCACCAGGATGGTTGCCATTTATGCTGCCCTTGTCTGCGCTATTGCTTTTGTTGTTCCCGGCGTGGCGCCCCCGCGCGTCGCCGCATGCCCCGCCGCGGGCGGCGCGCTGTCGTCTGCCATATGCAGGAACAAAATCGAAATCTGCGCACCCTCGATCGCCTCGCCCGACTTCACGCGATTGCGGATGTCAATGCGGGCTCCGTGCTCGTCGACGATTTTCTTGACCGTGGCGAGACCGAGCCCTGTCCCTTTGGCCTTCGTCGTTACGTAAGGTTCGAACGCGCGCGTAAGAATTCGCGCCGAGAAGCCCGGGCCGTTGTCCGAGACGCTCAGGCGTACAGCGACGCGCACTTTGCCCTGGGCGTCGGGGTCGCCATATTCTACTGTCTTGGTCTCGAGCACGACGCGGGGATTTGCGACGTCCGCGACAGCATCCTGCGCGTTTTGAAGCAGATTGTGAATTACCTGGCGAAGCTGCGTCGCATCGCCCTTGATGACGGGCAGCTCATGCAAATCGACCATGATCGGGCTCTTGCCTTCCTCGATGCCGTAAAGCACAAGCACTTCAGCCACCAAATCATTGAGTTGTAGATTCGCCAGCACGGCCGGCGGCGTGCGCGCGTAATCGCGGAAATCGTCGACCATGCGCTTCATGGCCGCAACCTGGTTCACGATCGTCGTCGCGCCACGCCGCAACACATCGGCGTCCTGCGTCGAGAGCTTGTCGGCGAGCTTCATCTGCAGACGCTCCGCCGAAAGCTGGATCGGCGTCAGCGGATTTTTAATCTCGTGTGCGAGCCGCCTCGCCACCTCGCCCCATGCCGCGGAACGCTGCGCCGAGATGACGTCCGAGATGTCGTCGAATACGATCACGTAGCCCGTTGTTTGCGCTTTGACAGCTTCGGCGTCCACCTGCGCACTCGCCACGAGACGCGAGCCCCGCACGAGCAGCGTGATCGGCTCGGTTTCGTCCGGCACAGGCACGGCGAATTGCTGCTGCCAGTGACCGTCGTCGCGGCCGCCCCTGCCGGCCGCCTCCCGGTCTGCGAACGCCTTGCGCACCATTGCCGCGAACTCGGCCACCACGCCGATCTGCTCCAGTGACTCGCCGAGCATCGACTGAAACGGTTGGCGGAAAATGCGCTCGGCGCCACGATTGGCGGTGGTCAGCCGGAATTGCCGGTCGAGCACAAACACGCCGGCCGTTAGGTTGGCAAGAATGCTCTCGAGATACGCCTTCGAATGCTCAAGCGCAATGCGGTTGAGTTCGACCGCCGCGCGCGCCTCGGAAAGCTGCCGCGTCATTGCATTGAACGACTGCGTAAGAAAGCCGAGCTCGTCGCGCGACTTGATCTCGCGCTTGGGCGTGTAATCGCCTTCGGCAACCTCCTTCGTCCCTTGCGCAAGCAGAAAGAGTGGCCGCGCGAGCTGGTTGCCAAGCGCAAGCGCGAGCATCATCGCGATGAACGTCGCAAGAAAAAGCGCGAGGGTCAGCGTCCCGATGTACATCTTGCGCAGCCCTGTGCGGCCCAGCGCCTTCTCCTGATACTCGCGATAAGCGCGTTGCACGGCGTCGGCATTGCGCGCAAGCGTCGGAGACACCGGCTGCACCAGTTGCAAGAAACGCTCGGCCGGCTGCAGCAACGACG
>JAXDQB010000121.1:0-7329 GCA_034668065.1 Paraburkholderia sp. | reverse complement strand
CGTTTTCGAAAAAGCATCTCTAGACAAACCACCAGATATCTCAGCCGATCCACAAAAACCAAAATTTTCATCGCTAGGGTAAAAATATTGATTTTTGCCGTCTGCGGAGTACCCCATATCCCCAACCGACTTGAACGTCCCTTCACTCAAGCTACAGTCACGCATGAAATAGACCAGAGGTCGGAGCCCTGTGACAATCACCGGTTGAACGTTGTCACTGGTCACCGTCAGCACCGTCCCATCGGCCGCCTCCAATTGAATACACAATGAAACGATCGTTTGCTGCGTGGTTGACACATAGAGTGTCAAGCAACTGGTTCCTTGCGGCGTGTCACCTGCTGGCTGGGATCCTTCAATAACAGCGATGTATGGAGTCGCCACAGTCAATGTCGCCCATCCCTGTGGGAGGGGTTCGCCATTGGCCCTAATTAGCTGGTACTTTCCTCCAAATTTCTTTAAAACTTCTCTAAAATATCCTGATGGCAAGTTTGTGATGGCGGCGCCATTAGCGTCCGCTGGATTAAACCAAAAATCGATCTCCGCACAATGTCGGCCATTCGCATATAGGGTGGCAGCAGTTCCGAAAGACGGAGTGACTAGCGCCGGCGTAACGCACTTGGACCATGCATGGACCCAACTGCCATTGTTGACACCGAAGTGGGGATAACTTGCATAACCTTCAGATTGAGCATCTTCCTGGGCGATATAAAAATCACCGCTAACGGTATTAGCATCCGACTCAGCTTCGGTGATCTGAAAAATATCGCCCTTTTCCGCATCATCGCCCCAATGTTTCGGGTTGTCGTACCCCTTACCCTTCGCCGATTGATTTTCGATCATTTTTCACCTCGAAATTAAAATCAGGCTGCGACAGAACACTCACAAACGTATTCACCTCTCGACTTTCAGGGAGCATGTTATCTCATCTCTTGTCGACAAATCAAGCGGCCTCGCTTGTGAGCGCAACGCAGATTAATATTTGAGATATACCCCCGGTAGGGGCGAATTATTCATGTCCAATTCTCACGATTTGCGGATCGTCGAGCCGATATTCTTTCAAATGCCTCCGGCAAAGGAAGCACTCGTTACCAGGCATTCGATCGGCCGAGCCGAGTTAGCCGTGTACCCATGATGACGCTCGTGGCAGTTAGCACGCTTATGAGTTCTTTTCCTTTTTTTCTTCTCATGAGCGCCTCGTGGAACAGCCCCCCGAATTGCCGGGCACAGTCTCTCACTTACAATAGCGGGTAGGCATACGACTGTGTTTTTGACTAACAACAAGCAAGAAGTGATGGAAGTGTTGGCGGGGCCGGAGCGCCGGCGGCGGTGGTCAACGGAAGAAAAGCTGGCAATGGTGCGAGAGAGTTTCGAGCCGTGCAAGACGGTATCGATGGTGGCGCGCCAGCACGGCGTGAATCCGAACCAGTTGTTTCATTGGAGGAAGCTTTTCCAGGACGGGAGCCTGTCGGCAGTGAGCGCTGGCGAGGAAGTGGTGCCAGCCTCGGAACTCAGCGACGCGCTCATAAAAACGTTCCTTTCGGTATCGTCTCATGACCTCAACACACAAGAAATCTGACAGGCTCTTACGTCGCCTTTATGCCGAAGCCCGACGCGGCCACGGCTGCGCGCAATCTCGCCATTGCATTCGAGCACTACAACGAGAAGCATCCTCACAGCGCGTTGAAATATCGCCTCGCCACGCGAGTTTCGACGCAGGACCGATTCATCAACTTAGTGTGAGGCGGTGTCCCGGAAGTACAGGGGCAAATCCACCTTGCTCGAGCGGTATGGCAAGCGCTGGACATATGCGCTCGCCATCCACGACACCTACTTCGACTACGCCGCCCCGGTGCTGACCTAGGCTGAAATGTCGAGCACCGCCATGACCATGCTGTCGGCCGGCGACGGAAGCGAGTCCGCCTTCCTGCGTACCCGAACGGGCAGCTTCCAGACGTGCACCGCGGCAAAGCCCTGAATCTGACGATTGATTCCACGCCTTTGAGCATTGAACTTGATGATGTAATCGCCGGGCTGCTGGCGGTGCGGCTGGACGCGCCTTCGGAAGGCGACGCCATGCGCGACGCGATTTCCCGTCATCTGGGCGACGTCGGCGGTCCATGGCTGCTGGATGAGGACCACATGCGCACTCGCATTCTGGGCCGTCTCATTTTGGAAATCGTCGATCCGGCGCTGGTCGTTCGCTATCTGATGATCGAGCAGCCGCAGTAGGTTTTCGTGCGGAACGTGGAAGGCGGAAGCTGCGCGACTTGGCTATGGACAGCTACTGACTGGCGACGGAATCGCCAGGTTGTAATGCGAGATCTCTTTGCCTGTGTAGTCGAGCGCTGCGAATTTTTCCCTCAAATGCGAATAGTTCAGTTTAAGCGCCGAGCTGGCGAATCGTAAGATTCGCCAAAGAAGTGACGGACGCGCAAATTCAGTATATAAACCCATATGAACAATTTATCCCCCTGGCTGACCACACCAGCCGACGCCTACCTGCTCTGGCAGCAAACGGACGCCGCCGGCTCCGATAGGCGGCCGTTCGCACAGCGTTCCGTCACACAGCACGTCGCTATGTTCGATCGCTTCTTGCGCCACGTGATCGCTCACAAGGTGAACCTTGCAACGTTCAGCGCTGCGCACCTGCAAGCGTTCTTCGCAGATGTCGACAATCGTTGCGCCCCGGGCACAACCACACGGCTGCGTTACGTCAAGCTGATCGACCGGCTTTGCCGGCACCTCGTTGAGATCGGTCTACGCAAAGAGAACCCCGCCGCAGACTATGCTCGGATGCAGGCGTGGCCCGAAGACGAGCCAGATCCGATGTTTCTCGACTTGGAAGCCGACGCCCGCTTGCAGGCGTATGTGCAGCCGCGGCGACGAGCTGCGCGACACACGCAACCGCGCCATCGTCGCGCTGCTGATCGGAACCGGCATCACGTCCGCAGAGATCCGCGGTGCGGCTGTCGATGATCTGGTCACGGACGGCCCGCGGCCAGAGTTACGAGTGCCCAAGCGCTCCGCTCGCGATGAGCGGCGCATCCCGCTTCCCACGTTCGCGCTGGCCGCGCTTGCGCTGTATCAGCGATCGCTCTCGGTTGATGAAGCCAATGCCCTGCTCTTTCCCGCACCGCGCACCGGCAAGTCAATGAGCGATATGTTTCTGCATAAGATCGTCCGCCCGGCACTTGAAGCAATCGATTTTCGTGCCCCGGACATGAGCCCGCGTGTCTTGCGCAACACCTATGCAAGACGCCTGCTGCTCGAAGGACGCACCAACGAAGAGGTATCGCAAGTGCTTGGGCTCTCCAGCGAACGCACAGTAGTGCGACTTCGCGCAACGATCCAATCTCGGCCGACAGCGCAGCCCAACTGAGTTTGACGTGCCCAAACCCATCGTTTTCACCAATGAAGCCGTGTGCGGGGCGTAGCGAGTCACTCGTCGACAGCAAAATCGGACTTGGCCTCCAGCCACATCGCGTTAATCACGCCGACCGCCGATGCCACGCCAATTCCGAGAATCCAAGTGAAGTACCACATGGCTTTACCCCCTCTTTCCCTCTATCGTCAATAATGCGACGAGTCGCTTTCCACGCTTCTGCACTCACGCGGCCGAACATCACCCGATACACCCATGCGGTGTAAAGCAACACGGTCGGCAGAAGGACCACGACGGCAATCAGCATGATCTGCATGCGTGAGTTGGCTTGACGTCGCAATCCACAGCGTCAAACTCTGGGCTGGTTTGGCCGACGAAGGCATGATGAACGGAAACAGGGAAGCGCCCGCTGTATCAAGCGGTTCGGTTCATGTCGCGGCGCGCGCATCGGACGGTTGGCACGGCATGGCATGCAGTTTTTCGCGTGTCGAAAATGCCGTTACAATCCGGCACTCAGCTCCGACCACCTTCATTTCGCCATGAATTACCTTTTTGCATCAACCCTCGTGGCGGTCATCGCGACTGCAAGTACGGCCGCGAATTCCGAAACATCCGGAGGAAACAATGCGCCAAAAGAGCAGTGCACCATTGGGTATGTCACGGGCATCGGTGGATCGGCGCAAAGCTTTCGTGATTACCTCGCAACCCCCGATAGGGACAAATATCGCTACCTTGCAGACCACCCGCTCCAATGCCAAGTTTCCGAGGAGGGGCGCACGTCGGCATGTACAGGCCTCACAAACCTTCGACATGAAAAAATCAGCGTTTACGATGACATCGACAGCCCCACGATGAGCGTGGTCGCGCGCGTGGAACTCGATCAGGGGACATACCCGGTCATTATCGTTGTGCCAAAGCAGGCTGTGCAGTGCGACGAGTGACTGCTTGCGAGAGCAGGCTAGGTTGAAAGCGAGCAATGGTAAAGCGTGCGTCGCCGACCGTGCCCGTGCATGCGGTGTTTTCACATCGTGCGCAATTTGGGTCATGCTCGGCGCCCTCGCGTGCCTCCATTGGATGGCGCAGTGCGCACGGACACAGATGTGTTGTAGGCATGCGGCTTGCATTTCATTCTTGCGCATGTCCAGCCACGTTTGAGCCGTCAATGGGAATTGCAAATGCTTCAGCGCTGGATGAAAAACCGGACGCTTGCTCGGCCTCCGAAGCTGGGCGGGCGAAGCGGCGCCTGCAGGTGCTGTTCGTCATCGGCAACCTGAACGACTACCACGTGCCGCGCTACGAGGCGCTGGCTCGGCTTACAGCCAGCCGGGGACATCAGCTTTCTCTTGTCGAAGTGTTCGGCAAATCCGGCCTGTATGGTTTCCCGCAAGATCGCCGCGCCGCTTTTTTCGATGCGCGCCCATCGAATGTCGTTACGTTGCTCGATGAGGCGGGCGAAGCCGATGGGCACTGGTCTCGCGTTGGTATTGGATTGCTCGCGTCGCTGCGCCGATTTTCGCCTGACGTCGTCGTTACGCTCGGCTACAGCACCAGCTACTCCGTTTTTCTTTGCCTGCTGAAGCTCCTGCGCAAACCCTTCGCACTCATTTACATGTCGGACTCCAAAACCGACGATGGCAGACGTTATGCGCTGAAGGAGCGGCTCAAGCGAGTGCTGGTGTCGAATTTCGATGCTGCGCTGGTGGCCGGCGAGAAGCATCGTGTCTACGCACAATCGCTAGGCATTCCGATGAGCCGCTCGAGAATTGGCTTTGATGTGATCGATGTCGAGTATTTTTCGCAGGCGTCTTGCGAAGCACGTGTGAATGCACCCGCGGTACGTGCGGGCTTCGGGCTGCCCGAGCGCTACATCCTGTGCGTCAGCCGATTCGTGCAGCGCAAGAACATCGATCTGCTCATCGAGGCGTTTGCTCACTCGGGCGCGCACGCCGCGGGCCTCTCGCTGGTGCTCGTTGGGCAAGGCCCATGCGAGCGCGAGGTCCGCGAGACGATCGTCCGGCATGGTTTGAGCGAGCGTGTTGTCATTCTCGACTCAGTCCCGAACCAGAAGATGCCGAGCGTGTATTCGCTCGCCGAATTCGTCGTACTTGCCAGCGCATTCGATCAGTGGGGTCTGTGCATCAACGAGGCATTCGCCACCGGTAAGCCCGCCATCGTGACGCGAACCTGCGGTGTGGCGAACGAAGTCGTGATCGACGGAAAAAACGGGTTCGTTGTCGAGCCGGGCGATGTGCCGACGCTAGCGGACAGAATCAGGCAACTATCCATGAATACCGCCTTGCGCGAGCGGTTTTCCGCAAACGCCTTAGAAACGATTCAGCGCTGGACGCCAACACTCTTTGCCACCAACGTCGTAGAGCTTGCGGAGTTGATGTCCGACACGTCATCTCCGGCCAATCCGCCAGCGACTGACGGGTACTGATGGGTACTGATGGGTACTGATGGGTACTGATGAATACGGATGGACGCTGGCTCATCCAAGGACAGGCGCCAAATAGGCACCGGTTTTGCTGCGAGACTTATGCCCACGATATGTTCATGTCGCTAGGTGCGTACCGAGAGACTACCGAGAGACATTACCCGAATCCAGGGCTTCTCCACGAAAGTAAGACGCAACTGCTGAGACCCAGTTTCAAGCGCGGCACAGGCTACCCGATCCGGCATCGGTTTGCTTGCCGTCACGGTTACGGCTACGGCTACCTTTTCCTTTAATGGGGTCATCGCTATGCTTAAAATATTATTGATGCTCTGCATTGCAGCCGTGCTGTCTGTATCAGCGGGATGGGCAGGCGCCGTCGAGGTTAACACCGCTGACCAAGCCGCGCTCGAATCCGTCAAGGGCATTGGCCCTGTTCATGCCAAGGCGATCATCGACGAACGCACAAAAAGCGGCCCATTCAAGAACGCCGACGACCTCGCCGCCCGGGTGAAGGGGCTTGGCGCGAAATCTGTGACCAACCTCGAAGCGGCTGGCTTGACGGTCAATGGGTCGTCTGCGCCACCCACAAAAGCATCGTCATCGTCGATTAAGCCGGGAACAAAACCTGCGCCAAAGACGACGACCTCGGAAGCCCACGCGCCTGCTGCAGCCAACACCGCGGCGTCCAGCGCACCGGGCGGCGCATCGGCGGCGAAGGATTCGAAGTCGAAAAAGCCGAAGAACAAAGCCGCATCACCCGCCCCTGCTTCGGGAGCTTGACGTGGCACGCCGGTGATACGGCAGCTGCCCTGGCTGTCCCACCTTCGCGCCGCGCGTTGCGGCCTATTGCTCGTTCCACTACGTGCTGCGCAGTCGCGCGGCGTTTTCGTCCACCGGCCCGTCGCGACTCCCGCACGAGGCCCTCGTTAAGAGACACTGCCATGAGCTTACTCGACACCATCGGTTCTCTCTTCGGTAAATCGCCGAACGAAGGCGGCGGCCAGTCCGCCCTCATTCCCGCCGTTCTCGAATTTGTGAATAAGCAACCGGGCGGCCTCAATGGACTGATCCAGCAGTTCAAGGAAAAAGGTGCGGGCGAGGTCATAGGCTCGTGGGTCGGCAACGGCGAGAACCAGGCGATATCGCCAAGCACACTGCACGATGTACTGGGCCCCGAGGCGCTGAACAGTCTCGCGGCAAAAGCAGGTCTCCAACCGGATCGGGCCACCGGCTTGCTTGCGCAAGTCCTGCCTCACGTAATCAATACCGCCACCCCTCAAGGTGAAGTCCCTGCCGATGGCAAACTGAATGCGCAAAGCGTGCTCGGCGCTCTGGGCGGCCTTGCGTCGCTGCGCGGCAAAGGCAGCAGTGACGCCGCCTGACTCAAGCCAGCCCAACGGAACAACGAGCCTACACGGCACGAGATACCTACAATTGCGCAGTGGCCCATCCTAGCGGCTTAACTGCGACATTTAGACCCACCCCCAATCATCGCGCCATATCTTTTAGC
>JAXDQB010000120.1:0-2744 GCA_034668065.1 Paraburkholderia sp. | reverse complement strand
TTCAAGAACAAGAAGATGCCGGGACATATGGGCGTCGACCGCATCACCACCCTCAATCTTAAAGTCGTGCAGCTCGATGTCGAGCGCGGCCTCATCCTGGTCGAGGGCGCCGTGCCCGGCGCCAAGGGCGGCTGGATCACCGTGCGCGACGCGGTGAAAAAGGCGCTGCACAAAGACGTGCCGAAGCCCGGCAAGTTCCGCCTTCCCGAGGGTGCAGACTCAAGCACCCCGGCCGAGCAGCCCGCCGCGCCTGCGCAAGCGACGGAGGGCGCGTGATGGAACTGAAAATCACCACGCTCGACGGCAAGGCCGCCGGCTCCGTTACCCTTTCGGACGAAATTTTCGGCCTCGAGCCGCGCGCCGATCTCATTCATCGTTGCGTGAATTGGCAGCTTGCCAAGCGCCGCGCCGGCACGCACGCGGTGAAGAACCGCGCCGATATCAGCCGCACCGGCAAGAAAATCTCCCGGCAGAAGGGCGGTGGCACCGCCCGACACGGCTCGCACCGGGTCAACCTGTTCCGCGGCGGCGGCCGTTCCTTCGGGCCGCAAGTGCGCAGCCATGAGATCGGGCTGCCGAAGAAAGTGCGCGCGCTGGCGCTGCGCCATGCGCTTTCGGCCAAAGCCAAGGACGGCGGCATCATCATCATCGACGAAGCGACGGTGAAGGACGGCAAGACCAAGGGGCTGCAGGCTCGCTTCGGCAAGCTCGGGCTCGCCAATGAGCTGATCATCGGCGGCGCCGAGGTGGAAATGAATTTCCGCGTGGCCGCGCGCAACATTCCGAATATCGACGTGCTGCCGGTGCAGGGCATCAACGTCTACGACATCCTGCGGCGGCACAAGCTCGTGCTCACCCGGGCGGCTGTCGATGCGTTGGAGGCGCGCTTCAAATGAGCAGCAAAGATCCGCGCCATTACGACGTCATCCTCGCCCCGGTCATCACCGAAAAGGCGACGATCGCGTCGGAGAGAAACCAGGTGGTGTTCCGCGTCGCTAACAAGGCGACCAAGCAGCAAATCAAGGAAGCTGTGTAGAAGCTATTCGACGTCAAGGTCAAGAGCGTCAACACCCATATCCGCAAGGGCAAGGTCAAAGCCTCCCGTGGGAGCTTGGGCGTGCAATCGAACGTCAAGCGAGCCGTCGTGACCCTCGAAGAGGGCCACCGGATCGACGTGACGACGGGTCTGTAAGGAACAC
The DNA here is from genome assembly GCA_034668065.1 of Paraburkholderia sp. Classification (GTDB taxonomy): domain Bacteria; phylum Pseudomonadota; class Gammaproteobacteria; order Burkholderiales; family Burkholderiaceae; genus Trinickia. The sequence goes on along the minus strand of JAXDQB010000120.1, from coordinate 1,545 downwards.
GGGGATGGCACTCAAAAAATTCAACCCGGTTACGCCGAGCCAGCGTCAGCTCGTCATCGTCGACCGTTCGGGCCTGTATAAGGGCAAGCCGGTCAAGGCGCTGACCGAGGGCAAGTCCTCCAGCGGCGGCCGCAACAACAACGGCCGCACGACCGTGCGTTTTCGCGGCGGCGGGCATAAGCAGACGTATCGCATCATCGATTTCAAGCGAAAGAAGTTCGCCGCGGCGAAGGTCGAACGCATTGAATACGATCCGAACCGCACCGCCTTCATCGCGCTGGTCAAGTATGACGACGGCGAGCTGGCTTACATCCTGGCGCCGCAGCGGCTGTCGCATGGCGATAGCGTGGTGGCGGGCGAGAATGTCGACGTGAAGCCGGGCAATGCCATGCCCACCGGCAACATTCCGATCGGCACCATCGTGCACAATATCGAGATCAAGATCGGCAAGGGCGGCCAGATCGCGCGCTCGGCCGGGACCTATGCGCAGATTGTCGGCCGCGACCAGGATTACGTCATTCTGCGGTTGAATTCCGGCGAGCAACGGCTCGTTCACGGCCGCTGCATGGCAACGGTTGGCGCCGTGTCAAACCCCGACAGCATGAATACCTCGATCGGCAAAGCCGGTCGCAAGCGATGGATGGGACGGCGGCCGCACAATCGCGGCGTGTCGATGAACCCGATCGACCATCCGCACGGCGGCGGCGAAGGCCGCACCTCGGGCGGACGGCATCCGGTGACCCCTTGGGGCTTCCCCACGAAGGGCAAGAAGACCCGTAAGAACAAGTCCACCACCAAGTTCATTCTGGCGAGCCGCCACGTGCGGAAGAAGAAGTAGGCGAGCATCATGGCACGTTCGATTTGGAAGGGTCCGTTCGTTGACGGCTATCTGCTCAAGAAAGCGGAAACCGCGCGCGCGTCCGGACGGCATGACTTGATCAGGATCTGGAGCCGGCGCTCGACCATCCTGCCGCAATTCGTTGGGCTGTCGTTTGGCGTCTACAACGGCCAGAAGCACATCCCGGTGACGGTCACCGAAGAAATGGTCGGCCACAAGTTCGGCGAGTTCGCGCCGACACGGACGTTCTACGGTCACTCTTCTGACCGCAAGGCCAAGCGCAGCTCGGGTTCGTCGGCAGCACCAGCTGCGCCAGCAAGTTGAGGCAGAGGCGATGAGCAAGAAGGCGCGCGAACGGAGCCTCGCTGACAACGAGGCAAAGGCTATCACCCGCATGCTGCGGGTGAGTCCGCAGAAGCTCAATCTCGTGGCCGGCCTGATCCGCGGCAAGAAGGTCGCGACGGCGCTCGCCGATCTCGAATTTTCGCGCAAGCGCATTGCGCGCGACGTGAGGAAGTGTCTGCAGTCGGCAATCGCCAATGCCGAGAACAATCACGACCTCGACGTCGACGAACTGGTGGTCGCCCAGGCCCATGTGGGCAAGGCGCTGGTTATCAAGCGACACACCCCGCGCGGCCGCGGCCGCGTCGGAAAAATCATGAAGCCGTTCTCGCATCTGACGATCATCGTGCGTCAGGTCGAGGCCG
>JAXDQB010000119.1:0-11411 GCA_034668065.1 Paraburkholderia sp. | reverse complement strand
AATGGTGCGGCTGGCAGGATTCGAACCCACGACCCCTTGGTTCGTAGCCAAGTACTCTATCCAACTGAGCTACAGCCGCACACAGAAGCGAAATTATAGCAAACTTTTAAAAAAAGGGAAGGGGGTGGCGATTTTGTTAGCGATTTCGTCGTGTTTTCGTACGGAGCCTGCCGCCAGCAAAGGCGCTCCCGAAAGAAGCGATGCCAAATGATGGCTAACGGCCGTTGCGTTCGCAGTCAGGATGTTTTCATCGCCGCCGCGCCGATGTACGCTTGTTAACCGATTCAATGGACGTTGCAGTTGGCACCATGAACAAAGCCTTTGTCAAAGAGTCCGGCGACGCCGCCGACGATGACCTCGATATCGTGCAACCGGACGTGCCGGCAGGCGCAAAGAACTACATTACGCCCGCTGGACACAAGCGGCTGCGCGACGAGTTGCTGCATTTGATCGACCAAGACCGGCCCGAAGTGGTCAAGCTCGTCTCGTGGGCCGCGTCAAACGGAGACCGCTCGGAGAACGGCGACTATATCTACGGCAAGCGCCGCTTGCGCGAAATTGATCGCCGCATTCGCTTCCTGACGAGGCGACTCGATCTGGCCGAAGTCGTCGACAGCAGCAAACAGGAAAATCTCGACCAGGTGTTTTTTGGGGCCACGGTCGATTACGCTACCGCTGGCGGTGAGATGCATACGGTCACGATAGTGGGGATCGACGAAGTCAACCTCGATCAAGGGCGTGTAAGTTGGGTTTCACCCGTCGCCCGCGCATTGTTGAAAGCGAGAATCGGAGATGTCGTGACGCTGCACACCCCGGCGGGGCCCGAGCAGATCGACGTACTCGACGTTCGCTATCCCCCTGCGGTGGTGTGACCTCATAAAGCAGTACGAATGCTTCGGGAACGTCGATTCCGCGAACGCCAGGACAAAAAAGGCGCCGCAAGCGGCGCCTTCAAGCGCACAGCGGTCTGTTCAATTCTTATTAGAAGCGTACACGCATGCCAGCCGTCACGACGGCTTGGTTCGGCGAAGACGAGGGTTTGAACGTGTTGATCTCCGCCCCCAAGCCGGAGACGCCGTCTTTCTTCACGTGCTGATATTCGCCTTGCAAATAGACGTCGGTGCGTTTCGACAGATAGTAGTCGGCCAGGAGGCCTATCGTATGCCAGGTCGGGTTGGCGCCGTTCAGTTTGCCGTCGGTGTACGTGTACATTGCGGCCAAGTTTAGAGCCGGCGTAAGCATATACCGAGCGTTGACTTCATAGTTGTTAAAGCGCAGCGAGCTGCCGACAGGGATGGTCGAGGCCCCGAAGCCTTCATTGGTGGCGGAGACAACGTTGCTGAGTTGCGTCCGCGTGTACACGAAGCCAGCCGTTGCCGGACCGAATGCATAGTTCACGCCGGCGCCCCACGTGCGTTGACGGCCTGCGGCGAACGGTGCATCGGTGACCGCACCGCTCGTGTTGGCGGTGGTTGAGGTGAGCGAGTTGAAGCTGTTGTTCAGCTGCAAATAAGCTGCCGCGAAGTTGAAGCCGGCAAAGTTATAAGTCGCACCGACGCTGTACTCGCGGTTGTTCGAGAACGAGGTCGAATTCGAAAATCCGTACGTCGCACCGAGCTTGAAGCCGGCGTAGTTCGCGCTCTGGTAGCGAACAGAATTGTTTACGCGGAACGAGTTGTCGAGGTTGTCGTTGTCGAACGGGTGCGCGAAAAATGTTCCGCCGCTTTGCGTGCCCGTGAGCGACAGCGGCCCGAGGGACTGGACAACGTCGTCGTATTGGCGGCCAAGCGTGACCGAACCCATCTCAGTGCTCGACAGACCGACGAAAGCTTGACGTCCGAATTCGCGGCTTTGTTGGCCAAGGGTACCGTTAGCGATGCTGAAGCCGTTTTCCAACGTGAAGATCGCCTTCAGGCCGCCGCCGAGATCCTCGGAGCCGCGCAGGCCCCAGCGGCTGGAGTTCATCGCGCCGCTCGTCTCTTGCCATAGGCTTTTGCCGCCTACATTGCTATTGTAAGTAATCCCCGCATCGATCAGGCCGTACAGCGTGACGCTGCTCTGCGCGTGCGCCATCGTCGCAAAAACGCTCGTGAGGGCGCCGACCAGAAGAGTCTTTTTCATCATGCTCGCTCCAAAACAGGAAATTTATTTTCGGTTTTCGGGAAGCGAGCGTGCCCCTTACGACGAGAGGCAAACTGATGACGACGAACGGGTACCGGCAAAAAGCCCGTTTGCTTCCCAACCCGGCTGAGTGTAAGGATCTCTCCGGGGGCACCGCTATTTCCATGTAGGCAATACAGTATTGCAGAACGCACAACGATAAACGGGCGGCTTGTCCAGCAAGGGTTTGGCCGCTGAACGGTTATTGGCTAGCTCAGTTACGCGCTGCAATTGTTGCGTTTCGGACACAAGAGAAGTGATGAAAATGAGCTTTGCTGGGTCGGTTTCTGTCAGATGGCTGACATTTTGCTTGTGGCCTTCAGCGACAGAGGCGTGTTCCCAATCATTGGGCGTCTTGGCCGCGCTGTTGCGTTTGCTTGCGCGCGGGCGGTGCTTGGATCGGCGGACTGTCGCCAACGCTTAATTTCGACGGCGGGAGGCCCGTCCGTCCTTCAACCCATTCAATCGCGCGCGGTAGGAGGCGTCGAATTCCTCGGACACGGGCATCGCCCAGTCTTCCATGACGTAGTGCCGCGCATCCATTGGCGAGGCCAACAGGTTTTGCCAATGATCCCCATGCCAGAAAGGGTCGAAATCAAGCGGCGGAGGGGGGGCGCTGGCGCGTTGGACTTTGGTCGCGGTTTGGCGGAACCGGAGAATCCGGGAGAAAACGTGCATCAGATCGGTGAAACTCATGACGGTCTCCACTGCTCAAACTTCGACTCCATGATCCAAGCCGATAGCGGTGAGGACAACCGGGATAAATACTTACACTAGAAACGTTTGGTTGCAAGACGTACATTTTTTTAACGTCTGACCTATTCAGCATGGAAAATATGGACCGAATTATATGGCCCCTTAGCATTCGATGCACAAAACGCATGGCTTTCGCCGCTTGTTGAAAAAACTCTTGACGAGTGCTTGTCGTTCAATTTATAAAAGCAGCGCCGGATTAACCTGGCGTGACGCGGCAGGCGGAGAGACTGCTGCCAGCGCCGACAAGGATTTCGGTGGAGGGCGCGGCCCGTCTATTAAAAATCTCGAGGGACTTTGTACTATGGAAACTGGTATCGTCAAATGGTTTAACGATGCTAAAGGTTTTGGATTCATCACGTCAGACAACGGCGGCGAAGATCTGTTTGCGCATTTCTCCGAAATTCAAACCGATGGCTTTAAATCCCTGAAAGAAAATCAACGGGTTCAGTTCGAGGTGAAAACTGGCCCCAAGGGCAAGCAGGCGGCTAATATCCGTCCGATGTAATGCTTCGGCTCGTGCCGGTGCGGACCGCGAGTCCGCTACCGGCCGCGGGAGTTCGGGTGGCGCATTGGTGCATACTTCGGTCATTGAAGCACCCGAGCCTCCTCATTCATGTCAGATTCCTCACTGCCGAACCCGGCATGCGATATGTCCGTTGTCTTCGTTGATCTCGAGACGACGGGCGGTTCCCTTGCAGATCATCGGATTACCGAGATCGGTATCGTTGAAGTAGGGCCGCAGGGCATTTCGCGCTGGAGTACGCTCGTCAACCCGCTGCAGCCGATTCCCCCGTTCATTCAGCAGCTCACCGGCATCACGGACGCCATGGTGCGTGAGGCGCCGCCATTCGAGAAGATCGCGCCGGATTTGATCAAGCGGTTGGAAGGGCGGCTTTTCGCGGCCCACAATGCCAGCTTTGACCGGGGCTTCCTGCGCAGCGAGTTCAAGCGTGCGGGCTTCGCGTTCAACCCTGATGTGCTTTGCACCGTACGTCTGTCTCGCGCGCTTTTCCCGGATGAGAAACGGCACGGGCTCGATGCCCTCATCGAGCGTCATGCGCTTATGCCCTTGGCCCGTCACCGGGCGCTTGCGGATGCGGATCTGCTTTGGCAATTCTGGCAGCGTCTGCACGGCCATTGGCCTCTGGTGGAACTGCGCGAACAGGTGGAGCGGACCATGCGTCGCTACCGCATCGCGGGGGAGATCACCGAGGATTTGCTCGACACCGCGCCCGCAGGTTGCGGCGTGTATGTCTTCTACGACGAATCAGGTGACGCAATTTACGTGGGACGCAGCACGCGGGTGCGCCAACGTGTGCGTGCCCACCTGGTTGGAGATCGCCGTTCGGCGCGCGAGATGCGCATTGCAGAGCAGGTCCGCCGAGTGGAGTGGCGCGAGACAGGGGGAGACCTCGGGGCACTTTTGACCGAAGCGCAGTGGATCGCCGCATTTCGACCGAAGCACAACCGTGCACCGCGCACGGGACGCGACGATCCGCGCAGCGCGCCTTGGCCGTTCGGCGGGGCAGTCGCGTTCGAGGAGCGCGATGAGCGCGCTGCTGTCTCGACGTTTCATGTGGTCGACCGCTGGCGCTATGTCGGCGCCGCGGCGTCCGTCGAGCGCGCGGGCGAACTCGCGAATGAACTCGCGTCACGCAATGCGCCGCCGCAGTTCGAGCTCTCGACCTACCGTATCTTGCAAACGCATCTCGCCCGCGGCCTGCGGGTGCTTGAACTCAATGAAACCTCCGCGCGCGCAGCGATGGATTCCTTTTCGACGTGACGAAAAACGCGCCGGACGATCTCAACCGACGGCGCCCATTCCGCCGGACGAGCAGATGTGTGCAAGCGCTCTCGCGAGCGGGCCTGTCGCGTTCGCGTCGTAGCGGGTCATCGATTTCCAGTTCTGAACGCTGCGCGCAAGCCGCAGCGGGCAATCGGGCGCGTCGCGCAGCGGCTGCACGCGCGCCAGACCTACGATCATCGATTGAGTCAGCTGCTCGAGTGCGGGCCGGGTGGAAGTTGCAAGATCGGGCGCGGGGCCTTCGGGCGGCTTAGAAACGCGCCACTGGTCGAAGAGCGCTGCCTGCCTCTCTTTGTTTGCCTCGATCTGGTCTTCAAAAAACATGCGTGCGAATGCCGGATCGACGCCGGCTGCGCGCGCACGCTTCTCAACGTCGGCGAGCAAAGCGGTTTCGCGCGACTTGTCGGTGATCGGCCGATGGTTGGCCCATTTCCAACGGGCTACGGGCACGGCCAGCGCAAGTCGTTGCGAGGCGAGGGCCACGAGATTCATGAGCGGTGTGTCATCGCCATCGGCAGCAGCGTTGCGCGGGGTGGCGAGCAAAATGATGCATAGAGCGGCTGCGCCGGCGACGGCGGCGCGAATCGACGAATTCATCCGGCGCATCAGGTTCGATGACACGGGTTCATTTCGAATCGCACGATTTGCGTTGCTCGTCGAAGAACGCCCGAACGTGTGCGGGTAACTCGGCCGCGAGAAACTCGACGCCTACCGGCTCCGGATCCGGGCTTAAGACTTTATCGGGGGGCGGAATGTAGGCGGGCTTTGCTTCCATGATTTTTCTCCTGGCACAACGCGATTATCCGACGCGCTCCCGGATCGATGCCAGCACGGAATCGCTTTTTAACGCTTTGTTGCAATAACGGGACAATCGCAGGCCCGCTCCACAAGCCTTGCCTTTGGAAATCGGGCGCTCGCTCGGCTGTATCGACGGGCGATGCTGCCGCAAAATCGGACGAGGGCGCGAGAATCCTGTCCGTGCGGCAGAGAACATGCGCGAGCGCCTAGCCGGAGGAAAGGCGTTTGTCTCGTCAAGTCACCGGCAGATCGTCGTCCGCATGAGTCGGAGAATGCTTCTCCTGCCCCCCCGGGAGCACGAATTGGAAAACGGCGCCGCGAGGCGCGTTTGAGCCGGCCCAAAGTCGTCCGCCGTGCGCCTCGACTATCGAACGACAGATGGACAGGCCCATTCCCAAGCCCCCCGTCTTGGTCGTGTAGAACGGATTGAAGAGGCGCTCGACCCCGAACGCGGGCAGCCCCGGGCCGCAGTCCCGCACGGCGATGAGCACGCCGCTCGATCTATTGGCTTCTGTGTTGATCACCAGCTCGCGTGGCCCCTCGCTTGTTGCGCTCAATGCCTCGATGGCATTCACAATCAAATTGAGCACCACCTGTTGCAACTGGACGCGATCGCCCCGAATAGACGGCAATCCCTCACCCAGAACGGTCTGAATAGCGATGTCGTGTTTCACCGCTTCGCCACGGGTGAGTTCGATCACCTCGCAGACTGCTTCGTTGATGTCCACGCTGTCCCTGCGCGGTGGCGCTTTTTTTATCAGATCGCGAATGCCGCCGATGATGTCGCCGGCCCGCATCGCGTCATTTGTGATGCGAGCCAGCGCCTGCCTGACCTCCTCCAGATTCGGCGGCTGGGCGCGCAACCAGCTTAGGGCGGCCGAGGCATTGGCTGCAGTCGCGGCAATGGGTTGCTTGACCTCGTGAGCAATCGACGCTGTGAGCTGCCCCATCGTCGCGGCACGGTTTGCGTGCGCGAGCTCCATCTGCATCTCGCGATAGCGTCGCTCGCCCTCGCGCGCTTGGGTTTCGGCCCGCTTGCTCTCGGTCAGATCGAGCACGAAAGCGACGCCTTGGCGCCCATTTTCTTCGAAGGTCGCGGCGCCGAGCAGCACGCACACGCGGCTGCCGTCCTTCCTGAAAAACTCTTTCTGATAGGGCTCCACCGCACCCGTCGTTTTGATCTGCGGCAGCCACCGGTGCCGATCGCGATCGAGCCACTCCGGCGGCGTCAAGTCCGTCCAGCGCATGTGCCCAGATACGAGTTCGTCTCGGTCGAATCCTATGATGCGCAGGAATGCGTCATTAGCCTCGAGAATCTGCCCTTCGAGATCCCAGATGAAGATACCGACAATATTGGCGTCGACCAGGCGTCGGATCTTCGCCTCCCGTTCCCGAAGTTCGCGGTACAAACGACTGCTCTCGAGCGATGTCGCCGCTTCCGAGGCGAGAAATGTCAGAACCGCGATTCGGGCAGGCGTAAACACGCGCGCAGCGAGGTTGTTCTCGAGGTAGAGGAAGGCGACCGGTTTGCCTTGCTTCACGAGGGGCAGGCAGAGCACCGAACGAGCGCGCCTGCGAAGAATGTACTCGTCGCTGATGAACGAACCCCAGGCGCAGGCATCGTCGAGAATGACGCTTTCCTGCGTGCGCGCGGCGTACCGAACCACGGGCTCCGGTAGTTCAGCCCCGCAGACTGGCGCGTCGCGCAGATCGACCGTGATCGAGTTGCCGCCGGTAGTCGCTTCCGCTTGAATCCGAAGCTGCGTGCCCTGCGGCACGATCAGCAGTCCTCGTTGCGCGCCGGCGTGCTCGACGGCTGTGCGCAGCAGCGTGTCAATGAGCTTTTCCGGCTCGATCTCCCCCGAAATGGACTGCGACACTTTGAGGACCGTTGCGAGTTCCAGGTGTTCGATCGAGGCCCCAATGGTGCGCCGCGAGTTTGGCACCGGCCCTTCTTCGATGAGGCTCGGATAAGACTCGTCGAGCTGCCGCACCTTTCCTGCGGCACCCCAGCGTAGGTAGCAATACCGGGCATTGCGGAGGTAAGCGTGGGCAATCGTCTGAAAGCCGCGCGCCGCGTAGAACCGTGCGGCGAGCTCGTTGGCGATTCCCTCGTTGTGGATGAAGCCGTGCTCGCGCGCCAGGCGGATGGCCTCTTCGTAGAGGTTCTCGGCATCCAGTATTCGGTCGTCGAGGCGTGCCTCCTCCGCCGCCACGAGGGCGTGCTTGTCGCGGAAGGTCGCCGAGCAGTTCTGCGCCCACTCCCGAAGCTGGCGCAGGTGCGTTGTCAAGGCTGCGCGCCACTCGCGCTGCCTGTCGGTTGTGCCTGTCCCGTATGCCGCCGTGATCGCGAGCGCGGTGTAGTAGTTGTAGTCGAGCAATTGGATGTGGGCGTCCGACGACCAGAGAATTTCCTCCGCCTTCCGGCTCGCAGCGAGCGCCGCCTCGTAGTCGCCGGACATGAAGCGCGCTTGGAGCTTGATAATCCAGTACCAGCAGACCATTGTGGCCATCCGCTCTCCGGTGAGCTGCGCCTCGAATGCGTCCTCGTCGAACATCGCATCGCTGAACGTGGAGAAATGCGCGGTCCTACCCCGCATGTTATCGATGAGCCGCTGCTGACTCACAATGACGTCGACCACATCGCGGAACTTGGCCTTGCGGGCGAAGTCGAGACCGCGCTCCGTTTCTTTCCACACCTCGTCGAGCGGGTCACCTCGCAGAAGAAGGTCCGTGATCGCGTGATTGCAGCTGTAGCAGGCTATGGTCAGGTCGCTGGTCTCGACGCCGGCGCTAAAGGCTGTGCGTATATGGTCGATGGCGGCTTGGATAGGTTGCGACCAGAGAGCCATCATCTCCATCGAGAAGTAGGTCTTCGCCTTATACGAGAGCAGCGCGTGCTTCTCCACAAGGTCACAGGCGAGTCTGCCGAAGCGGTAGCCTTCGGCATAGCGTTGGAAGACCGGCCCGAGAATGACCCCAAACTGGGCATATGCGTGCGCGGACGCGTCGGTCGTGCCGTACCTCAGGCTCAGGTTCACCATGTGGCAAAGATGCAAACAGAGCAGATTGCGGTCGGTGAAGTAGGCTGGTGCAAAAAGGCATGACAGTACGCGCATGGCGGCCTGCATCTCCGGATCGGCCATGGGCGGCAGGTCGACAAGGCTTTCGATCGGCCGCCCGCCGAGGCCGATCCAGACCAACTCGTACTCGGCGTCGACTTGCTCGCGCGACGGTCGTGCCGGGATCTCAATGCCCAAAAGACGCAGGCACTCGACGGCGCTCTCGACAGCCTGCGGGTTCTCCGACTTCAATACGTGAAGATCGATCTTGAGGCGATAAACGGCCATTTTTTCGATCTTCGACGTGGCTCTCGCCAGCAACTCGGTAATGAGGTGCTGGGCCTCGCCAAAGTTTCCGCTTAGATACTCGCACTCCGCGCGTTCGAGCCATAAGGCGAAAGTGAGTTCGTTACGGCTCGTCCAGCCCTCGAGGCCAAGCAGGGTCATCCCCGTGCGCAGGTACGTGCACGCCGACCCGTAGGCCGTGGATGCCTTGGCCTTCCGACCGGCGCGAAGGTTGAGTTCCGCCACCCGGTCTTTTTCCTCTCGGTCAGATAGGAGCGTGGCCCCGGCATTCAACTGGTTGGCGACGTCGAAGATCGCATCAGCTATCTCAATCGAAGTCATGCGGCACAGGAGGAGACGGCCGATTCTCAAATGGGCTTCGGGGCGCCGCTCATCCGGAATCAGCGAGTAGGCCGCTTCGTGGACGCGATCGTGGAGGAACGTGTAGGCACCGCCGGTGCGAAGTACAAGCCCGGCGTGCACCGCCTCCCAAAGGTCGAGGTGCAATTGCTGTTCGGAGCCGCTGCGGACGAGCATGAGTGTCGCGATCGCCGCACGATTGCCTAGACAGGCGAGCTGTTTCAGGGCCTCCTGCGTCGCATTGGAAAGCCGATTCAGCTTTCCGACCATAAGATCTACGACGTTGTCGGTGAAGTCCTTCGCCCCAATGCGCGCCATGTCCCATCGCCAGGCCGCCTCACGACCGTCGAACGCAAGCAACTGCTCGTCGGCGAGGGCGGTAAGGAACTGGATCGCGAAAAAAGGGTTGCCCGCGGTCTTCTCGTACACAAGGTGCGCGAGCGGCTCAGCGCGTACGGGCTGGCAGTGCAACGTTTCAGCGACGAGTTGCACCACATCGTGAGGCTGGAGGGGCAACAAAACGATTTCCCGCACGATCGCTTCGGTCTTGCGGATCGAATCGAGCGCCAGCATCAGCGGGTGCGACAAGCCGACCTCATTGTCCCGATAAGCGCCGATAAGGAGCAGGTAGCGCGTCTCGGGATGCGTGGCGATATGCTCCAAAAGCCTCAAAGTGGCGGTGTCGAGCCACTGCAGGTCGTCGAGAAAGAGCGCAAGGGGGTGCTCCCTTTGGGCGAACACCCCCAGGAAGTGGCGGAACACCATCTGAAACCGCGTCTGCTCATCCTGGGGCGCCAGCGCCGGAACCGGCGGCTGCGGCCCGATGATCAACTCGAGCTCGGGGATGAGCGGCATGAGCAACTGCGCGTTTGGGCCTAGCGCGGCGTGAATTGCGGCTCGCCATTTGGCGACTTCGTCGTCTCGTTTGCCCAGGATATGGCGCACGAGGCCCTGAAAGGCTTGAGCGAGCGTTGCGTAGGGGATGTCGCGCTTGTACTGGTCGAACTTGCCCGAGGCAAAAAGGCCGCGGGGCGGCACGAGCACCTTGTGCAGCTCATTGACGACCGAGGACTTGCCGATGCCGGAGTAGCCGGAGACGAGCACCAGCTCTGGCGTGCCGCTTGCGATGACGCGATCAAAGGAAGCGATGAGGGCACCGATTTCGGGTGCGCGCCCGTAGAGTTTCTCGGGAATGAGCAGCTGGTCCGGCGTGTCGCGCTCGGCGAGCGGGAAGTTGTCGATGCGCCGCTCGGCCTCCCATTGCGTCAGGCAGCGCCAGAGATCGCACTCGAGGCCGGCTGCCGTCTGATAGCGCTCCTCGGCCATCTTTGCGAGCAGCTTCATGACGATTGCCGAAAGCGTGCCGGGCACATCCTTGCGCTGCTCGACGGGCGGCTCCGGCTGCCGTGCAATATGGCAATGAACCCATTCCATGGGATCGGATGCACGGAACGGCAGACGGCCGGTGAGCATCTGGTAGATGATGACGCCGAGCGAGTACAGATCGCTGCGCGCGTCGATCGACCGATTCATTCGTCCAGTCTGCTCGGGCGCCATATAGGCAAGGGTGCCGGCGATGATTTCCGGCGGCTCGGGCGCCTGCCGCTCGCGCGGCAGGCGCGAAGCGATGCCGAAGCCGGTGAGCCGCACTTGATCGTCCGTGCAATTCACCAGGATATTGGCCGGCTTGATGTCCTTGTGGACGAGGCCGTGCTGATGGACCTTGCCGAGAGCCGCAACGATGCCGATGGCTACGCGCAAGCAGCTTCCCACGCCCATGGGCGCACCGAGCAGGCGCTCGAGTGGCTCGCCGCCCGGATCTTCGAGCACAAGCATGGTCTGGCCGCCCTCGCGCCCAAGCTCCAGCGGCCGCACAGCCCATGCGCCGCCGATCTCATCCTTTAATCCGTATTCATGGGCCAGGCGGTTGAGACTGGCGGTTGACGGGTGCTGGGCCGCAGGCAATACGACCAGCACGGCACTGCGGCTGCCGTTGGCGCCCAGGCGCCATCCCCGGCAAAAGACGCGGTCGCCGTCCTCCCACACGACGCGCAGGGAATCGGATGCGCAACTCAAACCCACAGCCTCCATTCCCGGTAAAGCCTGGCGGTTTGGCGTGGATCGAGGCACTCGGGCCGTTGCCAACGATGACGCGTTCAGCAAGTGCCGCTCTGCCGGGATTCCTC
>JAXDQB010000118.1:0-4214 GCA_034668065.1 Paraburkholderia sp. | reverse complement strand
CCTGCTTCGAGTCGAGCGATTTCGTCATCGGTTGGCGAATACGCAGGGAGGGCTTCGAACTCGTCTATCGAGTGGAGGCCGATCAACTGATCGTCTGCGATTTCCAGGCCGTTCATTCGGCGGGGGGCGGCGGCGATGCGAACGGAGCCGTCTTGGCCTTTGTCCGCTTTATTCACCGCATCGAGCGTGATGTTCCGGAATTGAGCAGCGTGCGCGGCATGTTCGTCGAATCCTTGGCGAACCCCGGGCTTACCGGACTCCGGCAGCGTCTTTCCCGTGTGCTTCGATCGCAAGGCGCGCAGTGGCGCGAAATTGACGGAGATCCTTGGCTCGTTTATGCGATGTCGGCGGGTGGCAGTGCGCGCGCCAATGCGGGGCGCGCGACGGCGTAGGGACGTGGAGGGGGCGGGCCAAGTGCTGGGTCTTGCGCATAGCCGGCAGCCGACGAAAACCAGCCCCTCGCTTCACAGGACTGCGCCCAGTGCGCCCCATTTCTCGGCTTTGTCTGACAACGACCTCCACGCGCGAAGCCCGGGGCCCCGCCCGGCGATGGGCTAAAATGCACGTTTGGCGCCGCGCAGCGCGCCGCATTGCCGGCCGCGCACCGCTCGCGACGCCGCTCCGCTCACCCACCTCCGTGCAACACGCCCATGAGCCAAGTATTACGTCTGTCCGATCTGATCGAGAAGGGCGTGCTGTCCGGCAAGCGCGTATTTATCCGTGCCGATCTGAATGTCCCGCAGGACGACGAGGGCAACATCACCGAAGACACCCGCATCCGTTCCTCGGTGCCGGCGATTCAAGCGGCGCTCGGCGCGGGCGCGGCCGTCATGGTCACCTCGCATCTCGGGCGGCCGACAGAAGGCCAGTTCAAGCCGGAAGATTCGCTCGCGCCCGTCGCGAAGCGGCTGGCCGAGCTGCTCGGGCGGGACGTGCCGCTCCTCGCGAACTGGGTTGAGAGTGGTGTGAACGTCGCGCCCGGCCAGGTCGTGCTGCTCGAAAACTGCCGCCTGAACAAAGGCGAAAAGGCGAATTCTGACGAACTCGCGCAGAAGATGGCGAAGCTTTGCGACGTCTATGTCAACGATGCGTTCGGCACCGCGCACCGCGCCGAAGCAACCACGCACGGCATGGCCAAATATGCCCCCATCGCCTGTGCCGGTCCGCTGCTCTCGGCCGAGCTCGACGCGCTCGGCAAGGCGCTCGGCAACCCCAAGCGGCCGCTCGTGGCGATCGTCGCCGGCTCGAAGGTGTCAACCAAGCTCACCATCCTGAAGTCGCTCGCCGAGAAGGTCGATCAACTGATTGTCGGCGGGGGCATTGCCAATACGTTCATGCTGGCGGCGGGTTTCCCGATCGGAAAATCGCTTGCGGAGCCGGATCTTGTCGACGAAGCGAAGGCGATTATCGAGGGTGCCCGCGCGCGTGGCGCGTCGGTGCCGATTCCAAGCGATGTCGTGACGGCAAAGGAGTTTTCGGCCACGGCCGCGGCTGTCACGAAACCCATCGCGCAAGTCGAACCCGACGACTTGATCCTCGATATCGGCCCGCAGACGGCCCGTGCGCTTGCCTTGCAACTGATCAGCGCCGGCACCATCGTCTGGAACGGCCCCGTCGGCGTGTTCGAGTTCGATCAGTTCGGCAACGGCACAAAGACGCTCGCCGAGGCAATCTCACAATCGTCGGCGTTTTCGATCGCGGGCGGCGGCGATACGCTCGCGGCAATCGCGAAATATGGCATTCACGACAAGGTGAGCTACATTTCGACTGGCGGCGGCGCCTTCCTGGAGTTCCTGGAAGGCAGGACGCTGCCGGCTGTCGAAGTTTTGGAATCGCGGGCGTAAAGACGCGGGCGCAACATGGGGCCGCGTTTCGCGTGCGGCCGCTCCCGCCAAGCGCGCCGGCTCGAACCCCGCGCGAGACGGGTGCAAAACAGGAGTAAAACGGGCGCGAGACGCCAACGTGGCGTTCGCGCCGACGCATCCGACTCGCGGCGTCACAACCCGGGATTCAACCGCGACGGGGAGTGACATGCCTCGCGCCACGAAGATTGGCGCCAACTATCGATCCGGCGGCATCGATATGCTGAAGACCCGTGCGCATCGGCGATGTGTACCGAGCGGTCGGGCTATGTGCGCGAGGAGGCGGAAATAGGGGATCGGGGGCTCGCTTCGCGATAAAATCCCGCATTCGCACAAGAAAGTGCCGCCCCAGCACCCGATTTCAATCCAAGGAGTATTGAGCATGTCTCTCGTATCTATGCGTCAACTGCTGGACCACGCGGCCGAGCACGGCTACGCCCTGCCGGCGTTCAACGTGAATAATCTCGAGCAGGTTCAGGCGATCATGGCTGCGGCGGACGAGGTCGGCGCGCCGGTCATCATGCAGGCGTCGGCCGGTGCGCGCAAATATGCGGGCGAGCCGTTTCTGCGCCATTTGATCGAGGCCGCGGTCGAGTCGTATCCGCATATTCCGGTCGTAATGCACCAGGATCACGGACAATCGCCGGCCGTCTGCATGGCGGCTATTCGCAGCGGGTTCACGAGCGTGATGATGGACGGTTCGCTGGAAGCGGACGGCAAGTCGGTTGCGTCATACGAATACAACGTGGACGTGTCGCGCAAGGTCGTTGAATTGGCCCACTCGATCGGCGTGACGGTGGAGGCGGAACTCGGCGTTCTCGGTTCGCTCGAAACGATGAAGGGCGACAAGGAGGACGGCCACGGCGCAGACGGCACCATGACGCGCGAGCAGCTTCTGACTGACGTCGAGCAAGCCGCCGATTTCGTGCGTGCCACGCAGTGCGACGCCCTCGCCATTGCGATCGGCACTTCGCACGGCGCCTACAAGTTCACGAAGAAGCCGACTGGCGACATCCTCGCCATCGAGCGGATCAAGGAAATCCACGCTCGCATTCCGAACACGCACCTCGTCATGCACGGTTCGTCGTCGGTGCCGCAAGAGCTTTTGGCGGAGATCCGCGAGTTCGGCGGCGACATGAAGGAAACCTACGGCGTGCCCGTCGAGGAGATTCAGGAAGGCATCAAGCACGGCGTGCGCAAGGTGAACATCGATACCGATTTGCGCCTGGCAATTACCGGTGCGATTCGGCGCTACCTGTTCGAGAACCCGAGCAAGTTCGATCCGCGCGATTACCTGAAGCCCGCGCGTGAGGCCGCGAAGAAGATCTGTGTCGATCGTTTCGGCGCGTTCGGCTGCGAGGGGCAGGCGGCGAAAATCAAGCCCTTGCCGCTCGACAAGATGGCCGAGAAGTACAAGTCCGGCGAACTCGCGCAGGTCGTGCGCTAAGCGGCTTCGTGTGCGGTCGCTTCGGCCGCCTCGGCGGCTGGTTGCAAGATTGTCTCCGCCGTTCCCGCAGCATCGATGGGAACGGCGTTTGCCTTTGGTTTTTTAAAGTTTCGAGGACGCTTTCCGAGCGCCGTTTCTATCCGTTCCCCACCTACTGACGGTCCACGACGATGTCTACCCCGATGTCCACTCTTTACGAATCTTCGCTTCGCTCGTTGCCCCTGCTTGGCCGGGGCAAGGTCCGCGACAACTACGCGGTCGGCAATGACCGTCTACTCATCGTCACGACCGATCGCCTCTCGGCATTTGACGTCATCCTGGGCGAGCCGATTCCGGATAAGGGCCGCGTATTGAACCAGATGGCGAATTTCTGGTTCGAGCGCCTGAAGCACATCGTCCCGAATCATCTGACGGACGTGGCCCCTGAGACGGTCGTGGCACCTGACGAGGCAGGGCAGGTGAAAGGGCGCGCCGTGGTGGTCAAGCGTCTGGAGCCGATCCTCGTGGAAGCGGTGGTGCGCGGCTACCTCGCCGGCAGCGGCTGGAAAGACTATCAGGCGACAGGCGCTGTGTGCGGCGTCAAGCTGCCGGCAGGCCTTGCCAACGCGCAGAAGCTCCCCGAGCCGATCTTCACGCCGGCTGCGAAAGCCGAGCTCGGCCATCATGCCTAAAACATCCCGTTCGACGAAGTCGAGCGGCGCATCGGCACCGAGCTCGCCGCCACGATTCGCGACATCTCGATCAAGCTTTATCAGGAAGCATCGGAGTACGCGGCGACGCGCGGCATCATCATCGCCGATACAAAGTTCGAGTTCGGCCTCGACGGCAACGGCGAACTGTTCCTGATGGACGAGGCCCTGACGGCGGACTCGTCGCGTTTTTGGCCCGCTGATCAGTATCAAGTC
>JAXDQB010000117.1:0-8454 GCA_034668065.1 Paraburkholderia sp. | reverse complement strand
GGTGCCCGTCGCCGAATTCGCGCCGAACCGCACGCAGCGGCGCATCTGGAAGAAGCACTGCGCGCTCGTTGCCGTGGTATCCCCGCTTCATTACGACGAAGAGCACTACGCGCTTTACATGCGCTATCAAGCAGCGCGCCACGCGGGCGGGGGCATGGACCGCGACAGCCGGGACCAGTACGAGCAGTTCCTGCTGCACAGCAGGATTAACTCGAGGCTCGTTGAGTTCCGCGAACCGCCCCCCGACACGCCCGACACGCCCGACAGCGCGCCGGCCAAACCTGGCGTGTTGCGGATGATCAGCATGATCGACATCCTCGGCGACGGGCTTTCGTCCGTCTACACCTTCTTTGAGCCCGACGCCGCGCGCACGAGCTACGGCACCTACAACATTCTCTGGCAGATCGAGCAGGCAAGAAGCCTCGGGGTGCCTTATGTCTACCTCGGCTACTGGATTCGCGAGAGCGCGAAAATGGCATACAAGGCGAATTTCCGGCCGCTGGAAGGCCTGCTCGACGGGCGTTGGGCAACGCTCGATTCCTTGGCCGAAGACGGCTTGCCGCCCGTCGACGCCGCCTGGCGTCCGCCCCGTATTTGACACGCGTAACCTGGGCGCGGGTTGCCTTGGGTGGTCGCCGCTCGGGTGCATGCACCGAAGCCGGTAAAATAGCGCGTTTTCTTTTTTTGGCGCCGATTCTCCGTGCTCACTTCCCTTTATCCGTTCGCACGCGCCCGCCTCTTTCGCATGGATGCGGAGGATGCCCACCATCTGACATTACGCGCTCTTGGCGTGGCCGGCCGGACCGGGCTCGCGAAGCTCCTCGCGGCGCACGTGCCCGATCTGCCGCGCACCGTAATGGGCATCGCATTCCGCACCCCGGTGGGCCTCGCGGCCGGCCTCGACAAGGACGGCGCCTGCATCGACGGGCTTGCCGCGCTCGGCTTCGGGTTCATCGAAGTGGGCACGGTGACCCCGCGCCCCCAACCCGGCAACCCGCGTCCACGCATTTTCCGGCTGCCCGAGGCCGGTGCGCTCATCAACCGGATGGGCTTCAACAATGGCGGCGTCGATCAGTTCGTCAAGAACGTCCAGGCCGCGCGCTGCCGTGGCCCGCTAGGGTTGAATATCGGCAAGAACGCCGACACGCCGATCGAGCGCGCAGCCGAGGACTACCTCTACTGCCTCGAACGCGTTTACCCATTCGCTAGTTACGTCACGATCAACATTTCGTCGCCGAACACGAAAAACCTTCGTCAGCTTCAAGGGGCGAGCGAGCTCGATTCGTTAATCGGCGCCCTCAAGAACAAGCAACAGCGTCTCGCGGATCTGCATGGCAAACTCGTTCCGCTCGCGCTGAAGATCGCGCCCGACCTCGACGACGAGCAAGTGAAATCGATCGCCGACACGCTGCTGCGCCACCGCGTGGAGGGCGTCATCGCAACGAACACCACGCTTTCGCGCGAGGCCGTCACGGGCATGCCGCATTCCGACGAAGCCGGAGGTCTCTCGGGCAGGCCTGTTTTCGATGCCTCGAACAGGATCATCGCCAAGCTGCACGCCGAGCTAGGCAATGCTGTCGCCATCATCGGCGTCGGCGGCATCACCTCGGGCGAGGATGCGGTGGCAAAACTCGAGGCCGGTGCGTCGCTCGTCCAGATCTACACCGGCTTCATCTACCGGGGGCCGGCGCTCATCGCCGAGTGCGTCGAAGCGATTGCACGCGCACAGGCACCAAGCATATAAAAATAAATAAACAGTATTTCCCGGTTCGGGGCGTGTTCGCTATGATGGCCTCCCACGTCAATGCCCGCGGGCAAGGAGAAGAAAGAGAATGAAAATTGCGACGTTGAGGAAGTTTTTGATGGCAGGCTTGATTGGCGCGACCTGCCTCGCAGCCACCGCCCACGCAGCGGATCTGATGGATGCGGTCAAACAGCGCGGCACGTTGCGCATTGGCCTGGAAGGAACCTTTCCACCGTTCGACTCCAAAGCCGCCGACGGCCAACTGGTCGGCTTCGATGTCGACATCGCGAAGGCAGTAGCGGCCAAGCTCGGCGTAAAGCCTGAATTCATCACGACCGAATGGAGCGGCATTATTGCGGGTTTGCAAGCCGGCAAATTCGACGTCATCATCAATCAGGTCGGCGCGACCGACGCGCGCAAACTTGCGCTCGACTTCTCGCGTCCCTACACCTATTCGGCCGCGCAGCTGATTCAGCGCAAGGACGATGCACGTCAATTCAAATCGCTCGACGATCTGAAGGGTAAGAAGCTAGGCGTCGGTATGGGTTCGAACTTCGAAACAATGGCGAATTCCGTTCCAGGCATCGACGTGAAGACGTACCCTGGCGCGCCGGAATATCTGCGGGACTTGGCGGACGGACGTCTCGACGCGGCGCTCAACGACCGTCTCATGCTCGCTTATCTGCTTAAAAGCTCGCAATTGCCGTTGCGCCAGGGCGCCACGCTGGAAGGCGGAACGCCTTCGGCGATTCCGTTCAAGAAAGGCAATCCGAAGTTCGCCAAGGCGATCGACGACGCCATGAAGCAGCTCGAAGCCGACGGCAGTTTCAGGAAAATTTCCGAAAAGTGGTTCGGCATCGACGTGACCAAGCCGGTCGACAACGCATCGACCACTTCCAAGTAGCGGCGCACGCGGCCTGCGCAATGTAAAGGGCGGCATCGTTTCGATGTCGCCTTTTCCCATTGATGCAACTCGGACGTGCGCTTGTCTTTCGGGCCGGCGCACCGTTAGGACCACTTACCATCCCACGTCATGTCCACGACCTCGCTGCTCGTTCAATCGATGCCCGTGCTAGCGCAGGGTGCCATCTTGACCGTCAAGTTCGCGGTGCTCTCGATGATCTTCGGGCTCATCGCCGGTGTCGTCATCGCCTTGATGGGCATCAGCCACCGCAAGCCGCTCAACCGAATCGCACGTGCCTACGTGAGCATCATGCGCGGCACGCCACTGCTCGTGCAAATCTTCGTCATTTATTACGGACTGCCAAGCATCGGAGTCGCGCTCGATCCCACGCCGGCCGGCGTCATCGCACTCTCTGCGAATGTCGCGGCCTATCTGTCCGAAAGCATGCGCGGCGCGATAAACGGCATCCCCCGAGGCCAGTGGCTCGCCGCCTACAGCCTTGGACTATCGCACCGTCAGACGCTGTGCTACGTGATCGGTCCGCAGGCATTGCGCATCGCCGTGCCGAGCCTCTCAAACAGCCTGATCAGCCTCATCAAGGACACTTCGCTCGTCTCGGTCATCACCGTCACTGAGCTCCTGCGCAGCGCGCAAGAAATCATCGCGTCCACCTATCAGCCGCTGCCGCTTTATCTCGCGGCGGCAGCCGTGTATTGGGTGCTCTGTCAGGTACTCGAGTGGGCCCAGCACTGGTACGAGCGGCGCCTCG
The DNA here is from genome assembly GCA_034668065.1 of Paraburkholderia sp. Classification (GTDB taxonomy): domain Bacteria; phylum Pseudomonadota; class Gammaproteobacteria; order Burkholderiales; family Burkholderiaceae; genus Trinickia. The sequence goes on along the minus strand of JAXDQB010000117.1, from coordinate 5,037 downwards.
CGCTACCGACGCGCCACTAGCCGCTACAGCCACGCACAACATCCGCTATCGGCGGGCCGGCATCTCGACGGAGAACTCCCGGCTCACCTCGTCGGCCGCGAGCTCGATGAGCGCAACCGCAGCTGCTTCGGCTTCCTTGGGATCGCGCCGCTCGATTGCCGTGACCAGGCGTTCATGCGTTTGCACGGAGATTTCCCATGCGCCGGGTTTTTCCACCAGCATCGGTTGCGTTGCCTGCAGGGCACCGCGAATGATGGCCGCCATTTGCTGAAAAAACTGGTTGCCGCTCGCGTGAACGATACGCGTATGCAACAGTTCGTTCGCGACCGCGTAGCCAGTGTCTCCGGGCGCGAGTCCCTTGAAGGCATCAAATGCTTCACGTATGGCCGCGACTTCCGCCACACTTGCTCGCACGGCCGCTTGCGCCGCCGCACGCGGCTCGATGAGCATCCGAAACTCGATGACGTCGCGCATGAAAAGAGGATCCGGCTTTGCCCGGAACCGCCAATTGACCACGTCCTCATCAATCATGCGCCAATCGCGCATCGATCGAATGCGCGTGCCGACCTTCGGACGCACGTCGAGCATGTGACGCGCGAGTAGCATCGACAGCGCTTCGCGCATGACCGTCCGGCTGACGTCGAATTCTTTTGAGAGCACGTCTTGCGGTGGAAGAATCGCGCCGTATTTCTCTTCGACGATACCCGTGACGAGCCCGTCCATCACCTTGCTGACCAGTGAGCGGTCCTTGCCCTGCTCCATAACACCCCTCCCCCGATGCGCCGACCGACGCTTCACATCTATCCTGGTTCGCTTCACACCCTCGCATAGCACTTACGGGTACACGAATACGGTGCTTCGACCCAATTCGGCATGCCATTGGGAAACGCCTGACAGGGTTTTCCCCTCCGACCATAGCTGTACCGAATATGCTTTGCAAAGGGCGATCACGCGCCGCGACCGCAATACCCCACGTACGATTACTTCGGGCAACTACGCAAGTTTCGTTTTACGAATCGACGACGGGCACGGCGCGAACGCCGGCCTCCGGTACGGCCGCCTTTTCATACGATCGAATCCATCGCGCCCAGGTAAGACGAATCGTCATGCTGCACGGTACGTCTCATACAAAATGGATTCCGTTCGCAATCGCACCCATTACCGCTGACTGAGGAGTTAATCGGGGGAAACCCCGCGCCAAGCCGCGCATAGATCCTGTCTCAACAATGAGTCATTCATGTCACCGGCAGTTTCCTACAGGGCAGCGTCCCAGCGCGTTTCCACCCCGCCACCGCGATTGCTTGCGTTTGCACATTTCGTCTATGCGCCCTCGCCTTGAACGAGCGGCATCCGCACGTTCGAGCAATGTTGGCGGCGCAGCATAACGCTGCGGGCGATGCAACATAACTGAATCAATTTCGCAACGACGCGCTTGTCTGCTGGCGAGAGCGATCGTTTTGTCGACATAGCTGGAGATAGACCTACCGGGGCGCTTAAATGCCAACCCCGTCAAGCGCTTATGGCGGTGAGTCGAAGCGACGTCTCATCCCCGTGCGGGCCTCCCTTGATTGTGCAGATTTGAAACAAAAAGACATCGGAACAGCGCTTGAGCGCGTCGCAACACGTGAAGCCGCGCGTCCGACGCAGCCGTACCGGGGCTTGGCACGATCCTCGCTGAAGGTGGCCCGCAACTGAGTGCTGCCGCACAGACAGCGGCATGACCAGACAGCGGTGGGAAGCGGCGGAACAGATGCGTCGCGAAGAGGGTGTGGACATCTTCGCAATTACTTTGCAGTACGTACCGATACCGACCCGTGCAACGAAGAGCCGCAGGGGCCCATGCGCCTCGCGCATGGAGTGGCATTCATTCGAGGACCGATCATGTTGACACTACAATCCGATCTTCACGGCAATCACCTTCTCGGCGCGTTACCGCCGCATGAATGGCAAGCGCTGACACCGCATCTCGAACTTGTCCATCTTCGCACCGAACAGTTGCTCTGCGACTGCGGCCATAAGATTCACCACGTCTACTTTCCGACCACGGCCATCATCTCGATCCTCTCGATGATGGAAGACGGAGGCTCGGTCGAGCTTGCAGCGGTCGGCCGCGAAGGCATGACAGGCATGCAGGTGCTGACAGGCGGCGAAACGATGCCGAGCCGCGTGCAGGTCCAGTGCGCGGGTTTCGCCTACCGGATGAGCGCCCAACAACTGAAACAGGAAATCGCGCGATCGGATTTGCTGCGTCGGCTCATGCTGCTTTACATGCAAGCACTTCTCACGCAGGTCGCACAAACTGCGGCGTGCAACCGCCATCACTCGCTGAGCAAGCAGCTTTGCCGTTGGCTACTGATCGAAATAGACCGCGCCGCGACGAATGAACTCGCGGTTACTCAGCAGATGATCGCCGACATGCTCGGCGTACGTCGTGAGGGCATCACGGAAGCGGCCGGCAAACTGCACGAAGAAGGGGTTATCTACCACAGCCGGGGGCACATCAAGGTGCTCGATCGCAAGGGTCTCGAATCACGCGCGTGCGAATGCTATGGCCTCGTCAAGCGCGAGTTCGACAGGCTGTTGCCGAGCTTGCATCAGACGAACCCCGTGAGCTGACGCCAGAGGCCCACGGGGCCGCGAGGCGATTACCGCGGCGGGCCGTAGGAGATTGTTTCGATCCCGCGGTCTGAACCAAGCAGGCAGAGATCGGCGCCACGGTTCGCGAAGAGCCCCACCGTCACAACGCCTGGCCACCCATTGATTGTGTCTTCCAGCCCGCGGGGATCCACGATTTCCAGGCCTTTTACGTCGATGATCTCGTTACCGTTATCCGTGACATAGGGCGTGCCGTCCTGACGCACGCGCAGCACCGGCACACCGCCGAGCCCAATGACGCGACGGCCGATGGCCGTGCGCGCCATCGGCACCACTTCGACAGGCAGCGCAAACCGGCCCAGCACGTCGACGCGTTTGGACGCATCGGCGATACAGACGAAGACTTCCGATACCGAGGCGACGATCTTCTCGCGCGTAAGTGCGCCGCCCCCGCCCTTGATCATCGCGCCCGTCGTATCGATTTCGTCTGCACCGTCAACGTATATTGGCAAAGATTCGATCTCGTTTAGATCGAACACGCGAATGCCGTGCTGTTGCAGTCGCGCAGTTGTCGCAACCGAGCTCGACACGGCACCAAGATAGCGGTTCTTATTCGGCGCAATCGCATCGATGAAACAGTTGGCCGTCGAGCCAGTGCCAACGCCGATCACGGCGCCTTGCTGCGCATGCGCGTTGACGTAATCGGCGGCGGCTTGGCCGACCAAGCGCTTCAGTTCGTCTTGAGTCATGAGAGAAAAAGAAATGCGAGCGAAAGGCGTAAGTCTACCGGAGTTGCGCTTGGCTGCCGCCGCGCGCTGCACTGCCAGTCAAGCCGAATCCTCGTTGTCGGCTTCGTCAGGCACGAACATGTAGCCGACGCCGCGCATCGTTTGCAGGCGTCGCGGATTGGACGGGTCGTCTTCGAGCAGCCGACGCAATCGCCAGACCGGGACATCGATGCCGCGCTCCGTAAGATTGCTGTGCGAAGGCCCTTGCAGCAGCGTCAGCAGACGCGCACGCGAAAGCGCTTGCAGCGGATGCGATGCCAGTACTTCCAGCAACGCGTACTCGCCGCCTGTCAGCTTCACGGGCTGGCCGTCGCGCAAGAGCGTGCGCGTGGAAAAATCTAGTCTGAAGCGACCAAAGCGGCAAGATGGGCGCTTTTCCGCAGCTGGCGTGTCCCTGTGGGCAACATGCCGGCGCAGCACAGCGCGGATGCGCGCAAGCAGTTCTTGAGGCATGAACGGCTTGCCCAGATAATCATCCGCGCCCAACTCGAGGCCGATCACGCGATCCGCGCCCTCCGCGCGGCCCGTCAGCATGATGACGGGAATGTCATCGCCGCGCGCGCGCAATTGCTTCAGTGCGCTCAGCCCGTCGAGGCCAGGCATGACGACGTCGAGCACGATGACCGACGGGCGCTCCCGCTCCAGCCGCCGTTCAAGACGGCTGGCGTCATGCAGCACCGAGCATTCGATTCCGTGTTGCTGAAAAAACGTTCGAAGCAAATCGCGCAAGTCGGCATCGTCGTCGACAAGCAAAACCTGAAGCTCTCGGTCGGACATGGGCAAACAATTCTCAAATGCGTGGTCGAGCGCGCCAAAGCGCGCGAAGCCATCACGCAGACGGCCAGCGCTTGGGACGCACAGCCGCGTCCCCCGCTAATATTACCGACTCGCCGCTTGCAAAAAACCCATCTTCAGCTCGACAACGGTTTTCTGTCGAGTGTGTCGAAGTCAGTTCTTATTTGCCCGGATTCGGCATCCGCTGTCGTACGGCTTCGTAGAGACAGATCCCGCTTGCCACCGAAACATTCAGACTCTCGACTGTTCCCGCCATGGGAATGTGCATCACCTCATCGCACGTGTCACGACTCAAGCGCCGCATGCCCTCGCCTTCGGCCCCCATCACGAGAGCAACAGGACCGTCGAGCTTCGTATCGTAAAGACTCGCCGGCGCATCGCCCGCGGTACCGACAACCCACACGCCCGCATCCTTCAACTCGCGCAAAGCGCGTGCGAGATTGGTGACTGTGATGTACGGCACCGTATCGGCGGCGCCGCTCGCAACCTTGGCGGCCGTCGCATTGAGTCCCACCGCGCGATCGCGCGGTGCGATGACCGCATGCGCGCCGGCCGCGTCAGCCACACGCAGGCACGCACCGAGATTGTGCGGATCCGTCACGCCGTCCAGCACGAGCAGCAACGCAGGCCCTTGGATGCCATCGAGCAGCTCGGCCAGATTCTGCGCGAGCGGCAGATCCGCTGCGAGCGCCACGACGCCCTGATGGCGCTCGGTGTGCGCCAGGCCCCACAGGCGCGTTTCGTCGGCGGCGATCAACCGCACCCCCGCTTCCTTCGCGGCATGCAGGAATTCTTGCATGCGCCGGTCGCGCCGTGTCGAGTCATAAAAAACCTCTTCGACGGTCGACGAATCGTGGCG
>JAXDQB010000116.1:0-3776 GCA_034668065.1 Paraburkholderia sp. | reverse complement strand
CCGGCTGCGTTCCCATGGCCGAAGCCCGCGTCGCCGGGGCGAAGGCCCGCTCTCAGTTGATCCTCTTGGGTATCGAGGCGCGTCTTCACATAGCTGCCGAGCGTGCCGTGAATGACAAAGCGCGGCGGCTCGAGCGCGGCGAGGGCACTCGCATGGAGCACCACCTCTTTGTCGGCGTAGCTGAGAAGCAAATGCACGTAGTCGGGGGCCGTCGCATGGTCGCGATGCGTTTTTACGGCGGCGTAGACCGTCTCGGGCGCGCCGAACAGTGCGAGCGCCTGATCGATCAGATGCGGCCCGAGATCGAACAGCAGACCGCCCCCGCGCGACGCTTGCTCGCGCCAGCGCGCTCGCACGTGCGGTCGAAACCGATCAAAGTGCGATTCGAAATGGACGACGCGGCCGAGCCCGGCAACGGCGAGCAGCTCCCGTACGGTCAGGAAATCGCCGTCCCAGCGGCGATTGTGAAACGGCGCGAACACAAGGCCGCGCTCGCGCGCGAGCCTGGCGAGTTCGATGGCGTGTGCCGCGCGCAGCGTAACGGGCTTGTCCACGACGACGTGCTTGCCCGCCTCGAGCACTTTCGTTGCCATGTCGAAGTGAGTGTCGTTCGGCGTGGCGATGACGACGCACTCGATCTCGTCAAGGGCAAGCAGTGAACGCAGATCGGGCACGGTTGTCGCGCGTGGATAGGCGGCGGCCGCGTGCCCGGGGTGGCTCGTCGCGATGGCGGCGACGCGCGCATAGGGCTCATGTGGCTTGTCGAGGGGCGCACCGCAGTGCTCGATGACAGGCGCATGGAACGTCGCGCCGGCAAAACCATACCCCATCAAACCGATTTTCAAAGATGAAGTCATGCTGGTTTTTCCTCAGGCTTTTGAGCAAAGGGGGCGCCGCCTAGTGCCGATGTGACGAGCATTGTGGCATGGCGCGGTCCGCATTTTCGCAACAAATGGCGACGCGCCGGCTTGATGTGCCGTCGGGTGTGCCGCCGGGTGTGCCGTCGCGTGTGCCGTGTTAGCATCGCGCACGCGCTCCCGATGGCTCCCCCCTTGAAGTGCAACCCGTGCGCGCATGTGCGCATGCGCACGGCTTCGCGCGAGCCGCCAACCCGCCATACCCACCAAGACGATGTCCGCAGGAATGAATCCCGCCCAAAGCGAGGCGGTCCGATATCTCGACGGCCCGTGTCTCGTGCTTGCCGGCGCAGGCAGCGGCAAGACGCGTGTCATTACGCAGAAGATTTCGCACCTGATCGAGCAAAAGGGCTTCGAGCCGCGCCATATCGCGGCCGTCACGTTCACCAACAAGGCCGCGGCTGAGATGCGCGAGCGCGTTGCCAAGCTGCTTGAAGGCAAGACACTCACAGCGCCCGGCAAAGAGGGGCGAAAGGTGCCTGTCAATCAGTTGACGGTTTGCACGTTCCACTCGCTTGGCGTGCAAATCCTTCGCCAGGAAGCGGAGCATCTGGGCCTCAAGCCGCAGTTCTCGATCATGGATTCCGACGATTGCTTCGGGATGATTCAGGAGCAGGTCGGCTCGACCGACAAGGGGCTCATCCGCAAGGTCCAGTCGATCGTTTCGCTTTGGAAGAACGGTCTCATCGGCCCTGAGGCGGCGCTCGCGAACGCATCGAACGAAGACGAGCATCTGGCCGCGATCGTCTACCGCAACTATGTTGCGACGCTGCATGCTTATCAAGCCGTCGATTTCGACGATCTGATCCGCCTGCCGGCCGAGCTCTTTGCTCAGAACGAGGCAGTGCGCGAGCGCTGGCAGAACAAGCTGCGCTACCTGCTCATCGACGAGTACCAGGACACCAACGCTTGCCAATACGAGCTGGTGAAATTGCTCGCAGGGCCGCGTGCGGCTTTTACCGCGGTCGGGGACGACGATCAGGCGATCTACGGCTGGCGCGGTGCGACGCTCGAAAATCTTGCACAGCTCGGCAAGGATTTCCCCAAGCTGCACGTGATCAAGCTCGAGCAGAACTATCGTTCGACGGTGCGCATTTTGACCGCGGCCAACAACGTCATCGCGAACAATCCGAAGCTCTTCGAGAAGAAGCTGTGGTCCGAGCACGGCATGGGTGACTCGATTACCGTGACGCCGTGCAACGACGAAGAGCACGAAGCCGAATCGGTGGTGTTTCGTCTGTCGGCGCATAAGTTCGAGCGGCGCACACAGTTTCGCGATTACGCGATTCTCTATCGCGGCAACTTTCAGGCGCGCATCTTCGAGCAGGTGTTGCGGCGCGAGCGAATTCCCTATGTGCTCTCGGGCGGGCAATCGTTCTTCGACAAAGCCGAGATCAAGGACATCTGCGCCTATCTGCGCCTTGTCGCCAATCCCGACGACGATCCCGCGTTCATTCGCGCTGTCACCACGCCGCGCCGCGGCATCGGCAACACCACGCTCGAAGCGCTCGGCGCATTTGCGGGCCAGGCGAAGGTGTCGCTGTTCGAAGCCGTCTACATGGGCGGCATCGAAGTGCGCTTGTCGGCACGGCAGGTCGAGCCGCTACGCGTGTTCTGCGATTTCATGCAGCGCATCGGCGATCGGGCGACCAAGGATGCGGCGACGACGCTGATCGATGATCTGATGGAGGCGATCCATTACGAGGCGTACCTTTACGATACGTTCGACGAGCGCCAGGCGCAGGCGAAATGGCAGAACGTGCTTGAGTTTATCGAGTGGTTAAAGCGCAAAGGCACGAAGCCCGAACCCGAGGAAGCGGTGGATGGGGAAGCGAACGGCTACGACAACGCCGACGGCCTCTCCGACAACGGTAAGAACCTCCTCGGCCTGATTCAGACGGTGGCGCTCATGTCGATGCTCGACGGCAAGGAAGAGGACCCCGATGCCGTGCGCCTGTCGACCGTGCATGCCTCGAAGGGGCTTGAGTATCCGCACGTGTTTCTGGTGGGCGTGGAGGAGGGCATCATGCCGCATCGCGGCGGCGCGGACGACGAGCCCGTGGACGATGCGCGCGTCGAGGAAGAGCGGCGCTTGATGTACGTGGCCATCACGCGGGCCAAACGCAGCTTGCATTTGAACTGGTGCAAGAAGCGAAAGCGGGCGAGGGAAACGGTGGTGTGCGAGCAGTCGCGCTTCATCGCCGAGATGGGGCTCGACGAGGCTCCGCCGCCTACGCCCGAGGAGGCGCCGATGTCCCCGAAGGATCGGCTTGCCAGCCTCAAGGCGTTACTTCAGAAGCCCTGAATATCAGGAGAACTGATTATTTGGCTGCGTTGACCATGTAGTCGACAGCGGCCTTCACATCGGCATCGGACGCGGTTGAGCCGCCCTTTGGCGGCATATTGCCCTTGCCGTGCAGCGCGTAGTTGTAGATCGTGTCCATCGGCTCTTTGAGCCGCGGTGCCCAAGCGGCTTTGTCGCCGAACTTGGGCGCGTTCAGCACGCCCACCGCATGGCAGGCCTGACAGACCTGCTGATAGAGCGCCTTGCCGGCTTGCGCTGCATCGGCGCTTGAGGTGACGGCTGCGGTGGCCGGCGCCTGCGCCTGCGCCTGTGCCGGGCTCGATGCGCTATTGAGGGCGGCCATCGCGGAGGCGGATTGCTGAGCCGTGGCCTGGGTGCTGGCGTCCGCGGATTGCGCGGGGGCGCCGGAAGTGTTTGCGCTGGCCCCCTGCACGGGGGCAACCGGCTCCGAAAAATTCGCACCGGCATGATCGGCCATATAGACGACCGCGCGCGCGAGTTCGAAATCGCTGTAGTCGTCGGGCGACGTGCCGCCGCGCTTGGGCATCGCATTC
>JAXDQB010000115.1:0-7287 GCA_034668065.1 Paraburkholderia sp. | reverse complement strand
CATGCGTGTGCAAGGCCCTCGGTGTTGCCTTTTCGCCGTCGCTGCATCCTGCCTCCAGTAGTGCTCCTCGGACCATCGTCAGCGCGGATAAATCGCGCCCAGAATCCGCTCGCCGGCGGCGCCGGTGACAGCCGGAATATTTCCCGGCGTGCGTTCGATGCAACGCATCGCGAGCCAAGCGAACGCGAGTGCCTCCACATGATGCGGCGGCACGCCGAGCGCATCGGTCGTTTTCACAGAGGCCCCGCTCACGCCACTTTTCGCTAGGCCGGCTTCGATCGCCTTCAACAACTCGGGATTGCGCGCGCCGCCGCCGCAAACGTAGACGGCCCGGCAATCGGATGCGTGACGCTCGATTTCCCGCGCAATGCTTGCGCCGGTAAGCGCCGCGAGCGTCGCCTGAACGTCGGCCGGAGCGAGTTTGCCGAAGCAGGCGAGCCTCGCGTCAATCCACGCCGCGTTGAAAAGGTCGCGGCCCGTGCTCTTGGGCGGCGCCTGGCTGAAGAAGGGTTCGTTGAGCAGTGCGTTGAGGAGCGGCTCGTTCACTGTGCCGTTCGCCGCGAACCGCCCGCCTTCGTCAAAAGGCGTGCCGAGATGACGCTGCGCCCACTCGTCGAGCAGCACGTTGGCGGGCCCGCAGTCGAAACCGCGCACGTGTGAGGCCGTACCGGCGTTCGTTGTGGCGGGCAAGATCGTGACGTTGCTGATGCCGCCCAGGTTGCAGACCACGCGCGTTTCGTCGTCGGCACCGAAAATCTGAGCGTGGAAAGCCGGAACGAGCGGCGCACCCTGGCCGCCCGCGGCGACATCGCGGCTGCGGAAATCGGCGACGACGTCAATGTGCGTCATCTCGGCAAGCAAGGCGGGGTTGTTGATCTGACGTGTGTAGCCTTTTTCCGGACGATGACGAATGGTCTGTCCGTGTACGCCGATAGCGCGCACGCGAGCGGGCGCCATGTCGGCTGAGCGCAGCAGTTCGTGGCAGCACACGGCATAGCGCGCCGCCAGCGCCGAGGCCGCAAGCGCCTCACGCTCGATCTCGTTCTCGCCCGGCTGCTGCAGCGCGAGCAGGGCTGCACGCATGCCGTCGGTAAACCCGACGAACGCATCGGCAAGCACAACAGGCGGCTTGCCCGTGACGAATTCCACGGCGATGCCGTCTACGCCGTCCAGGCTCGTGCCCGACATCAGCCCGAAGTAGATGCCGTCGCCGGAAGCGGGGGTCTCGACATGTCGCACGCAAAGCTCCTCATCGTTGTCATCGTCATGACCGGCCAGAAGCACCGGTGAAGGCAGCCGGGAGCGCTTTGCCCGTGCGTGCGCATCTTCGCTAGACATCTTCGTCGGACATTATCCGCGCAACGGCCGTTTTCGTTAAGCCAAGTCGCCTTAAGGCTTTTAAGGCCTTACAGCCCTACGGCCCTTAAGGCGCGGCGAGAATATGGGAGAATTGAGCCCTTTGCAATATCCTCTTTCGCAGATTCCGAGATGAGCACCGAGTCCCCTGCCAAACCCGCATCGTTATACCCGATCACGGACGAGGTCCGCCACGCGCTTGCGGTTGCAAAGCGCGGCGCCGATGAACTGCTGATCGAAGAGGAGTTCGTGCAGAAGCTCGCCAAGAGCGCTGCAACGGGCAAACCCTTGCGCATCAAGCTCGGGCTCGACCCGACGGCGCCCGACATTCACATCGGCCACACCGTCGTGCTGAACAAGATGCGCCAGCTGCAGGACCTCGGCCACACGGTGATCTTTTTGATTGGCGATTTCACCTCGTTGATCGGCGATCCGTCGGGCCGCAACGCGACGCGCCCGCCGCTCACGCGCGAGCAGATCGAATCGAACGCGAAGACGTACTTCGAGCAGGCGTCGCTCGTGCTCGATCGCGCAAAGACGGAGATTCGCTACAACAGCGAATGGTCCATGCCGCTCGGCGCAGACGGCATGATCAAGCTCGCCTCGCGCTACACAGTGGCTCGGATGCTCGAGCGCGAGGATTTCACGAAGCGTTTTCACGGCGGCGTGCCAATTTCGATCCACGAATTCCTCTACCCGCTCATGCAGGGCTATGACTCCGTTGCGCTCAACGCGGATCTGGAGCTTGGCGGCACGGACCAGAAATTTAACCTGCTTGTCGGCCGTGAGCTCCAGAAGCAATACGGGCAGGAACAGCAGTGCATCCTGACGATGCCGCTGCTGGAGGGGCTCGACGGTGTCGAGAAGATGTCGAAGTCGAAAAACAACTACGTCGGCATCAGCGAGAAGCCGACCGACATGTTCGGGAAGCTAATGAGCATCTCGGACACGATGATGTGGCGTTACTACGAGCTTCTGTCTTTCCGCGGCCTCGACGAAATCGCGCGCTTCAAGCGCGAAGCAGAGGAAGGACGCAATCCGCGCGATTTCAAGGTGCTGCTTGGGCAGGAGATCGTCGCGCGCTTTCATTCGCAAGGCGATGCTGAGCGCGCGGTGGAAGACTTCAATCATCGCGCGAAAGGCGGTGTGCCCGACGATATCCCTTCAGTCACCCTCACCGGCGCGCCGCTCGGCATCGGGCAGCTGCTCAAACAGGCCGGCCTCGTACCGTCAACGAGCGATGCGCTGCGAAATATCGAGCAGGGCGGCGTGAAGATCGATGGCACGCCCGTCTCCGACAAGGGGCTCAAGGTGGAAGCCGGCGAATACGTCGTTCAGGTCGGCAAGCGCCGGTTCGCGCGCGTGTCGCTTTCGGCATGACGGCGCGCCGCATGCCGTTCCTGGATGAGTCTCGTGCCGCGTTGCCCGTGCGGCCTGTGCGCGTTCGCGGCGCGGGCAAAGGGCGCCGACCGTGATTGCGTTGATTCAGAGGGTCGCGCGCGCTCAGGTGCGGGTGGGCGAACGCGTGACGGGTGAAATCGGGGCAGGGCTTCTGGCGCTCGTCTGTGCCGAACGTGGCGATACCGAATCGAGTGCCGACAAGCTCGTCGCAAAGGTGCTCGGCTATCGCGTATTCAGCGATGGGGCCGGCAAGATGAATCTGCCCGTCACGAACATCGACGGTGCCGGCGCAGCGGGCGGTCTGCTGCTCGTCTCCCAGTTCACGCTGGCCGCCGATACCGACAGCGGCTTGCGGCCGAGCTTTACGCCAGCGGCCCCCCCAGACGAGGGGCGGCGTCTTTTCGATTACTTCGTGGCTGCTGCGGGTGCCCGCCATCCTATCGTCGAAACTGGCGAGTTCGGAGCCGAAATGCAAGTCTCGCTCGTCAACGACGGCCCCGTCACCTTCTGGCTGCAAACGCGCAGCTGACAGCGCCGAGGTGCGCAGGCATGTCTACCCGGATACTTTTCATCCGCCATGGCGAGACGGACTGGAACCGCGTTAAGCGTATCCAGGGCCATATCGACATTCCGCTCGCCGCGAGCGGCTTCGCGCAGGCCGAACGGCTCGCAGCGCGGCTCGCGAGCAAGATTCATGGCGCACATGCGGCGCATGCTGCCCAAGCGCCCGATCGGGGTATCGCGCTCGATGCCATTTACTCGAGCGATTTGAGCCGCGCACAACAAACGGCTGGACCGAGCGCAACGGTGCTCGGAATGCCGGTGCAGCTGTGTAGCGGTTTGCGCGAGCGACACTACGGTGTGTTTCAAGGGCACGACAGGAGCGAGATTGCGGCGCGTTTTCCGCACGCGTACTCCGTCTGGCAAACGCGTGATCCCGGCTTTGCTCCGGAGGGCGGCGAATCGTTGCGAGCGCTGTCTCACCGCGTCTTGCAAACGGTGGCCGCCATCGTCGCCGCTCATCCGGGGGGGCGCATCGCGTGCGTGACGCACGGCGGCGTGCTCGACTGCATCTATCGCCACGCGCGTGGCTTGCCGCTCGATGCGCCACGTGGCCATCCGCTGTTCAACGCAAGCGTCAACACCGTCGATTTTGACGAGCAGGGGCGTGCGTCAGTCGTGTCCTGGGCCGACATCGATCACCTCAAGGGCGAGAGCGAGGACGACGGGTTCGCCCCGCGCAGCGGCGCGTCTTGTTGAGCGCACGGCGCGTGCGTCGTCGCCTCCCTTGCAGCACGAGCCAGGACGACCGAGGCTACCCGTGGTATCGCAGCCCGTTTAACCGCGAGTGGCGGCGACTCGGCGGCGCGCGCGCTTCGATACGCCATTGACGAGCGCCCAGCGGATGACGGGCGCGACGGCGCGCACGCCGGGGCGGGCCAACGTGCCTTGCAACCGCGAAAACGCCGAGAAGCCGATAAGGCGCTGCGCCCAGTCGGGCAGGAGATCGACGGCGGCGCTGAACATCAGCGCTCCCGCCGGCCGCATGAGTGTCGTGCTCGGCGCGGCGTTGCGCAGAATCTTCACGACTTCCTGCACGCGCGGCCCGGCTTCGAGCTCCGGCTGCATTCCGCGGAGGTAGGCCTCGATTTCCGCGCACGAAGTGGGGACATCGGTCGCACCGAGCAATTGTGCAATGCGGGCCGTTTCAGCGTAATAGCGATCCTGCGCAGCAGCCGAAAGGGAAGGGTTCACATAGCGGAGATGGGCGGCGAGAAAGCTCGACACCTCCGCGACATGCACCCACCTGAGCAGTGCAGGATCGTCCGCGCGATAGGGGCGGCCGTCGGGTGCGACACCGGTGACGCCGAGATGAATGCGCTTGACGCGCTCGATGAGCGCGAGCGCGTCCTGCTGGTTACCGTACGTCGTCCCCGAGATGAAAGTTGCCGTGCGCCGCAGCCGGCCGAGGATGTCCGTGCGGAACGTCGAGTGATCCCAGACGCCCGCGAGCGCAAGCGGATGAAGCGCCTGCAGCATCAGCGCGCAGATGCCGCCGACCATCATCGACGTGAAATCGGCGTGCACCCGCCAGCAAACGGATTCGGGACCGAACAGCCCCGGGTCTCCGGGTGGCGAAGAGTAGTCGAGAGACGGGCCGGCGCCGGTCGTGAGATGGGTCACGCCGCGCACAAGCTTCGCACGTGCACGGCTCGCGAGCGCTTGCCCGAGGCCGGAGCGTTGTGGTGGCGGGTTGCCGGCGCGGTCTGACATTGTGTGGCTTCCGTGGTGGTGTAAAGCCTGCTCGAAAGCGCATTCGCCTTACGGCTGGCCGGGCTCGTCCGTGTCCCAGAGGCTGCGCACGGGGCTTGACGTATCGGGCGTGGCGAGGCCGAAATGGCGGTACGCAGCGAGCGTCGCCACGCGACCGCGCGGTGTGCGCTGCAAGTAGCCTTGCTGAATCAAATACGGCTCGAGCACGTCTTCGATGGTGTCGCGCTCCTCGCCGATCGCAGCAGCCAGATTGTCGACGCCGACGGGGCCGCCGTCGAATTTTTGCAGGATTGCCTCAAGCAGCTTGCGGTCCATCAGATCGAAGCCGACCGGATCGACGTCAAGCATCGCGAGCGCCGCGTCGGCCACGCTCGCCGTGATATTGCCGTCGGCCTTTACCTCAGCATAGTCGCGCACCCGCCGCAGCAGCCGATTGGCGATGCGCGGCGTGCCGCGCGAGCGCTTGGCGATTTCGACGGCGCCCTCGCGCTGGATCTGGGCGCCCAGCAGCGAGGCCGAGCGCGCGACGATGCGCGAGAGCTCCTCCGCGTTGTAGAACTCGAGGCGCGCGACGATGCCGAAGCGGTCGCGCAGCGGGTTCGTCAGCATGCCTGCGCGGGTCGTTGCGCCGATGAGTGTGAACGGCTGCAGGTCGAGCTTGACGCTGCGGGCGGCCGGCCCTTCGCCGATCATGATGTCGATCTGGTAGTCCTCGAGCGCCGGATAAAGGATTTCCTCGACGACGGGGGACAGGCGGTGGATCTCGTCGATAAAGAGGACGTCGTTCGCTTCCAGATTGGTGAGCAGCGCCGCGAGATCGCCGGCGCGTTCGAGCACCGGCCCTGACGTTTGCCGCAGATTGACGCCCATTTCTCGCGCGATGATGTGCGCAAGGGTCGTCTTGCCGAGGCCGGGCGGCCCGAACAGCAGCACATGGTCGAGCGCTTCGGCGCGGCGTCTGGCCGCCTGGATGAAGATTTCGAGCTGGCCGCGCACTTTTTCCTGCCCGACGTACTCGTCGAGCTGGCGCGGACGCAGCGCGCGCTCGAATGCCTCCTCGTGCGAGGAGACCGGCGTGGCGGCGATGATGCGCTCGGAGACGAGTTTGTCGGTTTCGATCATGCGGGTGATTGTACCGCGCGCTCGCCGCTCAAGCGGTGTGGGTGCCGCGTCGTTTCAGGATGGAGGGGGGCCGCACTCACGCCTTCGACAACGCCTTCAGCGAGAGCTTGATGCCTTCGGAGACGCCCGTGCCGGCGGGCACGTGCTTGAGGGCCGCGAGCGCTTCTTTTTCTGAGTAACCGAGCGCAAGCAGCGCGTTGAGGATGTCGCTCGCGTGGTCGGATGGCGAGGCTGCGCCGGCCGTCGCACCGATCTCGGCGCCTAGCTTGCCCTTCAACTCGAGCAAAAGCCGCTCGGCCGTTTTCTTGCCGATGCCGGGCACACGCGTCAAACGCGCCGCATCCTGGAGCGTGATGGCTTGCGCGAGGTCTTGCACGCTCATGCCCGAAAGCACGGCGAGCGCCATGCGCGCGCCGATGCCGCTGATCTTCAGCAACTCGCGGAAGGTGGTGCGCTCTTCTGTGGTGCCGAAGCCGTAAAGCAAGTGTGCATCCTCGCGCACGATGAGCTGCGTCAGCAATACGACTTTCTCGCCCGTCGACGGCAGGTTGTAGAAGGTGCTCATCGGCACGTCGATTTCGTAGCCGACGCCGCCGCAGTCGACGAGCAGATGTGGGGGATTTTTTTCGAGCAGCGTACCGGCGATGCGACCGATCATGACGGGGGCGGGATAGGACGGAAAGCGCGAGTGTAGCGCAGCAGCCTCTAGCCGACGAGCCGCCCGCGGCGTACGCGCAGGCCTTTTTTCGCGAGTGCCGGCGCGATGCCGCCGAGCGTTTCGAGCGTGCTGCCGCCGTGCGCATGGCAAATCGCCATGCCCAACGCGTCGGCCGCATCGGTGCCGGGCAGGCCGGACAGATTCAAGAGGCGCACCACCATCTGCTGCATCTGCTCCTTCGTCGCGCGCCCGTAGCCCACGACGGCCTGCTTCAATTGCAGGGCCGTGTATTCGGCAACCGGCACCCCTCCCGCGACGAGGCCGCAAATGGCCGCGCCGCGCGCCTGGCCGAGCAGCAACGTGGATTGCGGATTAACGTTGACGAATACCTTTTCGATGGCCGACTGATCGGGCGCGTGCTCGCGGATCAGCGTGGCGATGCCGTCGAAGATCGTGCCGAGACGCGAGGGGAGATC
>JAXDQB010000114.1:0-5628 GCA_034668065.1 Paraburkholderia sp. | reverse complement strand
AAAAAGTAGTCGCCTGCGCTGATCACGGCAACGTTGAGCTTGCCGCCCGAAATACCCTTCAATTGGCTCATGGCTTCATCCTCCAGCTGAAACAGCTGAAGAATGTTGCGGCTGAATTGCAGCATCTCGGTGCCTGCCGGCGTCAGGTAGATCCTTTTGCCGAGTTGCTCGAAAAGCGGCAGCCCGGCGTGTTCTTCGAGTTGCGCAACCTGTGTGGAAACCGCCGGCTGGGTTAGATGGAGTTCCTCCGCGGCACGCGAGAAGCTAAGCAGGCGTGCGACGGTCTCGAAGACTTTCAGTTGCCGCAGCGTTGCATTTCTTATCGTCATGGGGTCAATGTATAACTAAAACCATATCGGCATCCTAAACAAAATTCAGGTTTTCTTAAGCTAGCATTGACCCCTAGTCTCGAATGCGCGCCATTTTTTACCATCGCTGCGGATCAGGGATAACGCGGAGTACACCTATCTGTCGGATGTTCAACGAGCGCTTTCGTCGGATGTGAAAGCCTTTCCGCGCAACGCGATCATGATCAATCTTTCGGCCTGCCGAGTGGCTCCGTCTCTGCCCGGCGCTGTGCCGCCGCAGGCGGATGGGGAATACAAGCGGCGCAAATTTAAGCAAGCCATAAGGAAACCTGAATCAAGACGGTAACAAAGTTTGATTATCACTAATCCGTCACAGCCCCTAGCATGCATGTACGCGGATCAAGTAAATCTTCCCTATGGAGTCGTTCCTATTACGAGCAAAAACGACGAGGCTCCCCGTTGCGGCCTCGGCGCGCTCGATCGGCTACGACTGCAGCTTGGCCCGCGAGCGCCTTTACTACGTCGGTTCATGCACTCACCCTAGTCTCATCACATCAAAGAAAGTGCAAGCCGGGCGCCTCTCGACAGATCAATACACAGATGGAGACAAAGCACATGGACGGATCCGTTCAACAGGCGCCTGCCTTTTGGAAAAACAGGTGGTGTCAACTTGTCATCGGCATGCTGTGCATGGCGCTCGTTGCCAATTTGCAGTATGCATGGACGCTCTTCGTCGCGCCGATGCACGCCCGCCATCATTGGGATGAGGCGTCCATCCAGTTGGCGTTCTCCATTTTCGTGATTACTGAGACCTGGCTCGTGCCAATCGAAGGCTGGCTTGTGGACCGCTTCGGTCCGCGACCAGTCGTGGCGATTGGTTCCGTCTGCGCGGGCGTCGCGTGGATCATGTATTCGCTTGCATCGACGCTGCCACAGCTTTATGTTGCATCGGTTATTGCCGGGGTGGGCGCGGGCTGCGTTTATGGAACATGCGTGGGCAACGCGCTGAAGTGGTTTCCCGATCGCCGCGGTCTTGCCGCCGGGTTGACGGCCGCAGGCTTCGGTGCAGGTGCAGCCGTTACGGTCATCCCGATCGCAAACATGATCACGCGTTCGGGCTACGAGCATGCGTTCTTCTTCTTTGGCGCGCTACAAGGCATCGCTATTTTTGTGCTCGCGCTGTTGCTCGCCAAGCCGGTCACACCGGCTACCTCGTCGGCCAAGCGCCGGTTCGCTGTTACCAAGATCGACTACGCCCCAGGCCAGATGGCACGCACGCCGGTCTTCTGGCTCATCTATGTTTCGTTCGTTGCGGTCGCAGCGGGCGGGCTAATGGCGACGGCGCAGATCGGTCCGATCGCCAAGGATTTTGGGCTAGCGCGCCTTCCAATGTCGATGTTCGGCATGACGCTTCCGCTGCTGACCATGACGCTTTCGATAGACAACGTCTGTAACGGGTTCACGCGTCCGCTGTGCGGGTTCTTGTCCGACAAGATCGGCCGTGAAAACACGATGTTCATTGTCTTCATCGGCGAAGGCCTCGCGCTCCTCGGGCTGATGCAGTACGGCTCGAATCCTTATGCGTTCATGACGTTCGCGGCGCTCATCTTCCTCTGCTGGGGCGAAATTTTCTCGATTTTTCCGGCCATTTGTGCGGATACGTTCGGCAGCAAGAACGCCGCCGCGAATGCCGGGTTGCTTTATACGGCCAAAGGCACCGCGTCGCTTCTGGTGCCGCTTGCGTCGGTGGTCGCGGCGATCGGCGGCTGGAACGCGGTGTTTCTTGTCTCAGCCGCGATCAGCATTACGGCCGGCATCTCTGCCAAATTCTTGCTCGCGCCGATGCGCGCCCGCTGGATAGAGGCGCAGGGCGATGGCGAGGCGTTCGTGAGCACGACGCCGCACCCCGTGCCGCCGCTTTCAAATTGACTTGTCGAAAATGGGGCGCCTTGTTCTCGACGGAGCAAGGCGCCGACGTCTTTTTTGGCGGGTCATTTCAAACCGCATCCGAGCGTGCCGCCTGACGGTGGATGGTAGGCAGTGTCGAAGGCAATCGAGCGCCGGGAGTACTGGAGTAATGAGCGAGCAGCGCTTAAGGCGCAGTCGATGCGGAAAACGGCACAACGCCGCGTGACGAGTCACGCGGCGTTCAAAGATTGATTCGGTGTCCTAATTCAAAGTCGAGTCCATACGATCAAGCCCCGGCGAGCATCGGCAGACCAAAGTCGTCGGAGAAGCTGTCGGATGGGCGCATTTCGCGCACGCGAACCTGCACTGCCGAAGGGCGCTTGGTTTCGGCGGCGATCGTGTCGCGCGTCTGAAGCACTTCCAGCCGCTGCGCGTTCTTCTTCGCAAGGATGGCCTGGCTCAGAAAATCGGCGCTGTATGCGCTAAGGAGATGAGGATGGTGAGCTTGGACGTACGCGATGATGCGCGCAGCTTCGTCTTCGATCGATGCGAGCGACGCGAGTGTGTCCGCATCCCACCGAAAGCGCAGCCCCAATTCAGCAAACGCCATGTTGTAGGCGCATACGTGCGCGTGCAAATCGCGGTCAGGGTCGAGGCCGCGCTCGTTCAATGGTGTTGGGCTCATTTGCCTCCTCCTTCGATCGGTTAGTCGATGACTTGGCCTCAAGCATAGAGTCGCATTCAGATAGGCGATAGTTAAAGTTTTATTTTAAAACCATAAGCAAATGGTTATCTGTCAGCTCAGCGCACGCGCTCTCTCATACCGCAAAGCCCACGTACGCGTCACCTTGCGCACCTCGTCGAAGAAGTTTCTTGGGATCTTCAGGTATCTGATATACCGTATAAGAAATATCGAGGAAGGGGCGAGGAAGCGTATGTCTACGGATAGGGAAATCGAGGCTCGACCGGCACCTGTGGCGCTGGCGCTCGCGCTGACGCCTATCGGCGCGTCCGCCTCGCTGCGAGACAGGGCCTACGCGAGCCTGAGGCGGGCTATTGCAGAAACGGACATCTATCGATCTCGAGAGGACATTCGGCTTGACGAAAAGGAGTTGGCGGAGGCCCTCGGCGTGAGCCGCACGCCGGTGCGCGAGGCGATGACCTTGCTTGAGCAGGAGGGTTTCCTGCGTACGGTGCCGCGGCGGGGCGTCTATATCCAGCGAAAGACGAAGCGCGAGATTGTCGAGATGATCTGCATGTGGGCCGCCCTCGAGAGCATGGCGGCAAGGCTTGCGACGGTGCGTGCGTCAGACGAGGACATCGCGGGGCTGCGGCGGATTTTCGATGACTTCGGCGAGGCGACGCCCGCCAACCATATCGAGGAGTACTCGGAAGCGAACATCGCTTTTCATCAGTCGGTTGTTGCGCTTTCGAAGTCCTCCGTCCTTGTCGAGACGATCAGCAACATCTTCATGCACGTGCGTGCGATCCGGCGAATGACGATTGCGCGCAGCGATCGTGCTGCCCGTTCGATCAGCGATCACATGCGCATCATCGAAGCGCTCGAAGCGCGCGAAACCGAGCGCGCCGAGCGGCTGGTGCGTCAGCATTCGCTTGACCTTGCCGCGTTCGTCGAAGCGCATTGCGACTTTCTCGAGTGAGCGCGGGATGGGGCGATGGCCATGCGAGTTTTTTTGCAGTGCAGGGCTGGTGGCCCGGTGCCGCCAGGTTGTCGGGTAGTTCGGGGTAGTTGCAGTGCAGCGTTCGGAGGTGTCCTGCAAAAATCCCTTGACTAATACTTTGTGTGGAATATTGTATATCACGAGACAGCAAACGTCCGCGCCAAGGAGACAAGACATGGCAGAAGTAGCTTCAACGATCGCGCCGAAGAGTTCCCACGCCGCAGAGGCGCCGCCGGTAACCGACGGCTTTCACCTCGTCATCGACGCGCTCAAATTGAACGGTATCGAAACGATCTACGGGTTGCCCGGCATTCCTGTCACGGACTTGGCGCGTCTCGCGCAAGCCGAAGGTATGCGTGTCATCAGCTTTCGCCACGAGCAGAACGCGGGCAACGCGGCCGCGGCTGCGGGCTTTCTGACCCAAAAGCCCGGGGTCTGCCTGACCGTGTCCGCGCCCGGTTTTCTGAACGGCCTTACAGCCTTGGCCAACGCGACCACGAACTGCTTCCCGATGATTTTGATCAGCGGCTCGAGCGAGCGTGAGATCGTGGACTTGCAGCAGGGCGATTACGAGGAGATGGATCAACTCAATATCGCCAAGCCGCATGCGAAGGCCGCTTTTCGGGTGCTGCATGCGCGGGACATCGGCATCGGCATCGCGCGGGCCATCCGTGCGGCTGTCTCGGGCCGCCCCGGAGGCGTCTACCTCGATTTGCCGGCTCAACTGCTGGCCCAGACGATGGAGGCCGAGCAAGGGCGCGCTTCGCTTGTGCAAGTGGTTGACGCTGCGCCCCGGCAGTTGCCCGCACCGGAGTCGGTCAAGCGCGCGCTCGATGTGCTTAGGAGTGCGAAGCGCCCGCTGATTCTGCTGGGCAAGGGCGCTGCGTATGCGCGGGCCGACGCCGACATTCGCGCGCTCGTCGAGAAAACGGGCATTCCGTATCTGCCGATGTCGATGGCCAAAGGCCTCTTGCCCGACAACCATTCGCAATCGGCGTCGGCGGCGCGTTCGTTCGTGCTCGCCGAATCGGACGTCGTGATGTTGATCGGCGCGCGTTTGAACTGGCTGTTGTCGCACGGCAAGGGCAAGACGTGGGGCGCGCCTAAGCAATTCGTCCAGATCGACATCGCGCCGACGGAAATCGACAGCAATGTCGCCATTGCCGCGCCTGTCATCGGCGACATCGGCTCTTGTGTCTCGGCGCTGCTTGACGGGATCGACTCGCGCTTCCCTAAGCCGGGTGTCGAATGGCTGGCTGCAGTGGCGGAGCGCAAGAACAAGAACCTGGCGAAGATGGCCGAGACGCTGGCGAAAGATGCTTCACCGATGAATTTTCACAGCGCACTGCGCGTCCTTCGTGACGTGGTCAAGGACCACCCGGACATCACAATCGTCAATGAAGGCGCGAACACGCTCGATTACGCGCGCAGCATCATCGACATGTATGAGCCGCGCAAACGCCTTGATTGCGGCACTTGGGGAATCATGGGCATCGGCATGGGCTTCGCGATTGGCGCTGCCGTCGAGACAGGCAAACAGGTGATCGCGATAGAAGGCGACAGTGCGTTCGGCTTCAGTGGCATGGAACTTGAGACGATCTGCCGATACGAGCTGCCGGTCTGCACCGTGGTCTTCAACAATAACGGCGTGTATCGCGGCACCGACGTGAACCCGTCGGGAAGCAAGGATGTAGCGCCCACCGTGTTTGTAAAGGGTGCGCGCTACGACA
>JAXDQB010000113.1:0-4089 GCA_034668065.1 Paraburkholderia sp. | reverse complement strand
GCATTCCCACGTCGCGCAGATAGCCTTGAAGCACGAGGAACATCGTCAGTGCGAATGTGATATCGCCCACGCTCGCCTTGCCGTGCAACCAGAAAAACAGCGCCGATCCGAGAATCGCGGCCTGCATAGATGCCAGCATCACGTTCTGCACACCACCGTTGGCCGTGCCCCGCAGCCAGGCGCGCCGCGTGCGGTCGCTCCATTTGCCGACGACACGCGAAAGCCGCGCTTCCTCGCGCAGTTCCGCGCCGAAAGCCTTCACGACGGAGTTGCAGGTGACGGCGTCGGCGAGCGCGCCGCCAAGACGCGTGTCCCATGCGTTGCCAAGGCGTGCCGCGGGGGCTACGACGCGCAACGACAAGCCGGCCGTTACGGCGATGTAGATCAGTGCCCCCGCGCCGACGACGACGCCCATCGCCGGCCAGTGCATGCCAAGCAGCACCGTCGCGCCGACGAGCATAACGACTGAAGGCAGCAAGCCGATGAGCAGCGTGTCATTCAACAAATCGAGCGCCCACATGCCGCGCGTAATCTTCCGCACGGTCGAGCCGGCGAAACTATTCGCATGCCAGTCCGTCGAAAAACGCTGCACGCGGTGAAAGGAATTGCCGGCAATCTTGCTCATCATCCGCAATGTCAATGCAATGATCTGCAGATACATCAGGTAGCGAAGCAGCGCGCCGCCGAGCCCGAGCCCAATCATCGACGTAAACGCCCCGAGCGCCGGATGCAACGCGGCGTGCTTGTCCTCGAGCCCATGTGCGAGCGCGTTGACGAGCCGCCCGGCAAAAAGGGGAGTCATCACGTCGGCCAATGCGGCCGACAGCGCCAAAAGCGCGATGACGACGATGCGCGGGCGCTGCCGGCTCCAATGCGTGAATGTGTAGCCGAGGACATGCTTGAACGTCTGGCCGCCGAAGGGGGTTTTCTTGGTGGTCATGAATGCTCCGCCCCGCGGCGCAAAAGCGCACGGGGCCATTGAATCAAAAACTAAAAGTACGACACGCGCCGGCGAGCCACGCGGCAACCGGCTTCGGGTCTGGAAAGCCTCGGTCGAACGCGTCGAAAACCTGACGCAGCGTCGGCCAAGAACGGAAATGAAGCGACGGACGAACCGGTGACAGCTAAGGTCGTCGCGAGAACGAGGGCACGAACAAGGCCATGCGAAGGGCAGCTAAGAGCGTCGTCGTTGCCATGGGGCGCCTCCCTGCTCGTGTCGCGTGGACGGAACTCGATAGTCTATCAGCGCAGCGCCGAGAGCGCATTGTGCGATAAATAACCGTCCGGACAGGCACGGCTATTTGCGGCGATCGCTCCTGCTCGGATGGCTTTATTGCAGTCCGAAATCGACACGCGTCGTCGGTCCGTTGTCCTTCACGTCATTCGCGTCAAGTTTCGGCTCGGCGATCGAGATCCGCTGCGCATCGATCTTGCTGGCCAGATACTGCTGCACCCGCTCCGCGCGTTGCTGCGCGAGCGCGCGCACGCTCGCCTCGTTGATCGGTGCGTGGTCTGCCAGCATGCGTTTCATGTCGTCGTCGGGCAGGCTCCTTGTCAAGCCGATGAGATTGCGCGGCTTTTCAAAGTCGGCATTTTTGTACGCCCTCTTCAGGTAGTCGCTGTATTCACTCGCATCGACCTTCACCGTCGATGCGTCGACGCTCTGGCCGCGCCCCGCCTGCGCCTTCTCCTTCCTCACGAGATCATCCACATAGGCCACACGCAGCCCCTGCGTATCGATCGCGGGGTCGGCACGACCAGTAAGTTCGAGCTTCACTTCCGTTTTTTCAGCGAGGAGTTTGGCAAGCGTGTCTAGCTTCTCGCGCGTCGCATCGGTGAGCGCAGCGGAGCCCGGTGAGAATGCGACATAGTGCAACTGCTCAGCCACATCCGTGTTGCCGGCACCGCCGAAGGCGTTGGCCAACAGCGCGAACGGTGCGGTCACGGCCCTTTCGAACAGATGCGCGACCGCACCCCAGATCAGACTGCCCAGACTGAACTGCGGATCCGAAAGCGATCCGGATACTGGGATATTCACGTCGATCTCGCCGCGCGAGTTTTTTAGCAGCGCAATCGCCAGCCGCACTGGCAGTTTCGTCGCCGTGTCGTTGTTCACGTGCTCGCCGAATGTCAACTGAGCGACGAAGAGATGGTTGTTCGCCGTCAATATCGCGTTCTCGAGCTTGTAGTGCAAATCGACGTTCAGTTTTCCCTTCGTGATCGGATAGCCCGCGTACTTCAGCGAATACGGCGTGAGATTGCGCAACTCGATGTCGTGCGCGCTCGCGCTTACGTCGAGCGACGGCTTGTCCACGAGCGGGTTGACGCTCCCGCGAATCGAGATCGGGCCGTTGTCGGCCAGGCTCGCACTGATATCGACCGGCGCGGGAGCACGCGCATCGGTGCCGAACGCGCCGATCGTGCCCGCGATGTCGACGAGTTTCGCGTTGAAGTTCGGTTTGACGAAGTTGTCCGTGTAATTCACGCGCCCCTGCTGCAGCACGACTTCGCCTACATGTGCTCGGATCGCTGGCTGCGCCGGTTGCCGGGGCTGTGGCGGCTGCGGCGGCGCTTCGTGCACGAGCGCGACGGTGGTCGAACCGGCGCGGTGTGTCGGGGTGTTGGCCGGCGTCGCCGTTTTCTCGCGTTCCAATACCTCATCGAGATTGAGCTTGCCCTGCGCATCGAGCAGTACGCTGCCGAAGAATTGCGCGAACGTGACGCGGCCGACGTCAATGTCAGCGCTCCGCCCGTCATAGTGGACGGTGGCACGCGCCAGAACCAGCGAGCGCCAGCCGGCAAGCGGCGCCGACGTCACACGGTCGAGCAGCCGCACATCGTTCAGCGCCGCGCCGCCCTTGTACGACGCCGTCAGCGCGGTCCCCGCCATGCCGACCTTCACGTCGCCCCAGGCATTGAGCAAGGCGCTCGCAATGGCCGCGTTCAGACCGGTGCCGACGTATGGCTCGAACGCTGCGACGTCGAGGCTGTTCGCATGCAACTTGAGCGACGCCTCGAACGGGTTCGGTGCCACGTCGCCCGACACGTCCAGCATGCCCTTGCCGTTGAGCATTGCGGCGAATTTGACCGGCAGCGGCCGGCTCATGTTGTCGCTGACATTGCGCACATCGAGTTGAATCGCCTCCAGCCGCAGTGTCGCGGGGTGAGCAGGGATGTCATCGACGATTTGCGCGGATCCGTCCTTCAATCGAAGCGCATCGACCATGTAATGCCAGGCCGGCTGAGCGCCACCCAGGCCGCCAACGGACGACGCGTTCGCGGGCGGTGCCTCGACGGGCGCGCCCAGGCGATGCTGCCGCGCCTGCGACCGCGCCGGTTGCGACTTCGCCGCGGCTTCCCGCGCTTGATACGGTGGTCCTGCCAGGGCCGCCAGATCGATACGCCCGTCCTTCGACCGCGCGCCCTTCACAGAAAGCCCCGTCATGTCGATGCTCGTGATCTCGGCCTTGTGCGCAGCAAGATCGACTTCTTTGATCGCCACATGCCCTTCATCCAACGCGATGGATGGCGCGGGAGCGATCGAACCGGCGGCGGCAGCCGGCCCCGTCACCTTTAGCGATTTCAACGTGACCTCGCCCGCTCCGAATTGCACGTTCGACGGTGTCTTCGACCAGTCCGCCTTGACCGTGAGCGTCGTGCCGAGCGTGCCGGCTTCAATGCGTGCGGCTGTCATGTCGTCCAGATAGGGCTGGACGAGCGTGAGCGCAAGCGCGTCGGCCGTCAGCTTCACATCGGCCGTTTTCGCGGCGAGGCCAAACGAGCCGGCCGCCTCGAGCGTGCCGCCTTGGGCCAGCGCAGTGCGAACAGCGTAGTGTGCTGGCGCTTTGGACAGCGTGGAGAAACCGTCGAGCGAAACCGTCAGATGCGTGAGCCCCAACGAAACAGGTTGCGCCGGGGCGCGGTCCTCGAGCGCGATATCGCCGTCGTTGAGCGCAAAATGCTTGATCGACAGATCGAGCGGCGCCGCAACTTGCGAGGCGGCCGCCGCTTCGGATGCCACAGATGCGGCGGACGCTGCAGACGCGCTCGCGGCGGACACCGGTGCGGCGCTGGAAGGCGCGCTTAGCG
>JAXDQB010000112.1:0-3198 GCA_034668065.1 Paraburkholderia sp. | reverse complement strand
CTCGATCGCGCCGATTGGAGCGGTCTTGTCGGCTCGAAGATGATGCTGCGTGGCGGCCTGCAAATTACGCCGCGCGATGCACTGCAGGAGGCGGAAGAGCGCTTCAACGGCGGCTTGCGCTCCAATTCCTGGGTTCTCGCAAAAGCTCAGGAAAATTTGTGGGCGAAAAATGTTCCGCTGACGGGCGAAGCGGCGCTCGAGGAGGTCGAGCGGATCGTGGCCAACCTCGAAGCCGAAACCGAAAACCATCGCGCGTGGGTGAGAGGGGCGGAGATGTGGATCGGCATGGTTCCCGTCGCCGGGCCGCTTTACAACATCGAGGAGGGCGTTCGCCATCACGATGCGGCGCGCGTGGCGTTCGGATTGCTCTTTCTAGGCGTCGACTTGTTCGATCTGACCACGGCGGGGGGTGGGCCGGGCGCGGCGTCCCGGCGCGCGCATCCGGTGAGCGTAAAGATGCGCAACGCGGCGGCACGGCTCGATTCATCGATAGTCGACGTCGCTACACATACGGCAGTGAGGCAAGCCGCAGCAGACCCGGTGGACATCGCCGTGCAGGACGGCGACATCCCCCTCGTACACCGTGGCCTCGCCGCGCGAGCGCGCGATGGCGAGCAGCATGTTCGATGGCGCGATTACGACGTCGTGCACCTGGAAGACGAGCAGCGCATCGCGCTGGTGACGGAGTTCAACGGCGGCTACTGCGAGGTCGACTGGGGTTCCGGCCGGCGCGTGCGCTCCCGGCCAGCCCTCGAGGTGGACCCGGCGTCGGGCAAGCTTCGTCCGCGTTACGAGCCTGTCGAAGCGCCAAACGCCCGCGTGGAGACGGTACGTGGCTTCGAGGTCGACACGCGTTTTACCGTCGATGCCGTGCAACGGCTTCTCAAGCAGGCGGGCCATGCCGAGCTGCGCAATTTCGAGCGCATCTTCAATAAGCACTTCGAGTACAAGTCGTCCGGCCCTGATGCGTCCACGTTCGATGTCAACAAGTTCTTCGGCGGGCTTTACGAGCGAAGCCACACATTCAGGCGTCTTGCAAACCGCTTCGAGGACGTGGACGGCCGCGCGCTCAACGGCACGCGCGCCCCGTCCAAGCAGTGGGAAATGCTGGTCGGCGAAATGGGGCCGCTCGGCTCGCCGACCAAGGCGTACACGGATTTCGAGCACAGGCGCATCTACATGCCGAAGGACGAGGCCATCGAAGCCATGGAATATATGACGGCGAGCGGTCTTCAGCCGATGTCGCTCGAGCAGGCTTATTTGCACGAAATGATCCAGGCACTCACGGGGGCGTTCGACCCGGCACGCACCGTGGACATGCTCAACCGCGGGCCGGTTGTGTATCTGACCGACAAGGTCCTGAACGAAGGCGGATACGCGTTTGCCGAGCAGGTCATGTATCGGCGGGAGAACTCGTTACCTGACATGCCGCGTCACGAGACGATCGAATTTCATCGCGAGGCGGCGACGCAAGCGGCCCACGCCGAGAACCGCTACCTCGATCCGATTGTCGACGCCAAGCGTGCGCGAGTGCCGGCCGACGCGCTTATTGAAGGCGTGAGCGTCGAATCGCGTGTGACGGTGCGCGAAGTGAGGGAAATCGTGCGCGAGGTGGCGATGGGCGAGGACGACGTGTTTTTGTTGATGGACCAATTCGATACGAAGTTCGGCAAGAATTTCGGATTCGTTGGCAGCGAGAGCACGCCCACGGAGGTTATGGCTTCGGACGCAAAAGTGTTGGTCAGTTTCTATCGCCGGCTTTACCGCAAGAGCGAGACGTTTCGCTATCTGTTCGACAAGATGCCTACACTCGACGCGAGCCTCGACCCCGCGGCGGCATGGAAATTCATGCTCGACGAAAGTCCGCCGATAGATTCGCTTGCGCAAGGCGCGTCGCTGCGGCCGGCCACGCCGGGCTCGAAAGAGATTTACCTCCTGGAGGACGGCCTGCAGTACCTGAGTGCCAACGGTTTGCGAGACGTCGAAGTCGAACGGAAGCTGACGTACGACATGGTCTGTGCGATAGGCGGCTTCGACAGATTGGCGCCGGGCGAGATGTACCGGAACCGCGGGCCCGCCGTGTATCTGACCGATTCGATTCTCACAGAGGCAGGCTTTCACTTCCCGAAGCAACTTGTTGCGGCGCTCGCCAATGACGGGGACGCGCTTGCGCAGAGTCAACTGCTTGCCTATCAGACGTCGGCACAGCGAGCAGCGGTCACGGAAGATGAGTACCTCAGCCGGGATTGAACGTCAGCAACGCTGCCTGCATACGCAGCCGGCGTTGCTTCACATGGCTTAAGCGCATATGACAGAAGAGACGCCGGTAAACATCACCGGTTTTCCCGGGGCCGCACGCATGGCGGCATGGACAACGCGATGGCTCGAGCGTGTGGGCGAGCGAAGCGACGCGGCCGCAGCCGTTTTTGTCACGCTCGTAATTTTCATGATGGTGCTGCCGCTGCCCACGCACCTCATTGACGCGTTGATCGCAGTCAACATCAGCACGGCGGTGCTGCTCATTTCGCTCGCGCTTTACGTGCCCAACGCGGTGGCCTTCTCGAGCTTTCCCGTCGTGCTCCTCTTCACAACGCTCTTTCGCCTCGGCATTGAAATCAGCACGAGCCGCTCGATTTTGCTGCGCGCGGACGCGGGGGCGATCGTGGAAACATTCGGTCGATTCGTCGCGGGCGACAACCTCGTTGTCGGTGCGATCGTTTTCCTCATCATCGCCGTCGTCCAATTTCTCGTCGTCACGAAGGGTGCGGAGCGCGTGGCCGAGATCGCGGCGCGGTTCTCGCTCGATTCGATGCCCGGCCGGCAAATGGCGATCGATGCAGACTTGCGTGCCGGCTTTACCAAGCCCGAGACGGCGCAGTATTTGCGCAGCGAACTCGCACGCGAAAGCCGAATGCACGGCGCAATGGACGGCGCGATGAAGTTCGTCAAGGGCGATGCGCTTGCGGGCTTCGTCATCGTGCTCGTCAATCTGAGCGCGGGCGTGACGATCGGTATGGTGCAGAACGACATGGAGCTCGCCGATGCGCTGCAACGCTATTCGATTCTCACGATCGGCAACGCCCTGATTGCTCAGATTCCCGCACTGCTGATCTCGATCGCCGCTGCCATTCTGATCACGCGAGGCGGCGAAGACGCGGCGACACGGCCCGCGACGGTGGGGCGCGAGATCGTCGAACA
>JAXDQB010000111.1:0-4452 GCA_034668065.1 Paraburkholderia sp. | reverse complement strand
CAATTACTGGCCGCTCGTGCGCGAGATCTGCGATCGCCACGGCGTTCTGCTGATCGCGGACGAAGTCGTAACCGGTTTCGGCCGCTCGGGTTGCATGTTCGGCAGCCGCGGCTGGGGCGTTGCGCCGGACATCATGTGCCTCGCGAAAGGCATATCCGCCGGCTATGTTCCGCTTGGTGCGACGCTCGTCAATGCGCGCATCGAAGCGGCATTTGAGCAAAACAATGACTTCAACGGCGCAATCATGCATGGTTATACCTACGCGGGCCACCCGGTAGCCTGCGCCGCCGCGCTTGCAACACTGCGCATTGTCCTTGATGAGGATCTGCCCTCACGCGCCGCATCGCTCGGCATTCATCTGCTGGAGCGCCTTCGCCCGTTTGTCGATCGCTATCAGTCTGTGGGGGATGTGCGGGGCAAGGGGCTGATGATCGCGATCGACCTCGTCGACAACAAACTCGCGCGCACCCCAATCAATCCCTCCAGCTCGTACGCGGACGACTTGGCAGCCGCCGCGCGCCGCGCCGGTGCGCTCGTGCGGCCGGTGGGTACCAAGATCATCGTGTCCCCGCCGCTCACTATCAATTGCGAGCAAGCCGATTTACTGGTCGATGCCCTTGCCGATGCGTTCAATTCAACCCCGTTCAGCACCGGCCTCTAAGTAACGCCGCGCCCGTCGGGGCCTGAGCCGGCTAAGCCCCGACGGGCGCACTGACGCGTCTTCGAGTACGTATTTTCGTATGCGAACGAAACGGAGGCGCGGGACCAACTTTTTGGCGACGATTGCAGAGAACATGAGCGGCTTTCGTTTCGATTGGCGGAAGCAACCCGGCAACGCGCCCCCTATCAGCTCGAGCTCGCACGTGCAGCCTTCAAAATTCGAAACTTTGCGTGATAGCCCTTAATTCTGTCTCGATGTCCTGCTTGTTGAATTGTTTAATTTTTCCCGGTTCATAATTCTCGAAGTCCCCCCATGAGAGCCACTCGACGATCTCATAGCAAGTCTTGTCGCGCACCGCCCGGTGCGAAGTCCAATGCAATAGGGTGCCCGCTCCGCCATCGTCTACTGTAAATTCCGCGAATTGAACGCCATTGAGCCTAACCGGCTGTGGCACAAACTGTTCACCGTCCGCCGCCTTGGTACAGTTCGATACGATATTCGGATCGGTGCTATGTGCGACGTACACGCCGGCCGATCCCAAGTTAGTACCTTGGAAGGAAGCGGGATTCAGCTCAATAACAGCGTCGGGCGTATGCGTTATTGGATCGTAGTTATAAACCGGGGAACTAGCGAGGGTTCCGCGCCCCACTGTCACAAGTGCGTCGGTGGCCAATCGGAAAGAGAAGCCCAGCGGCGAGTCGCCGCCTGAAGGGGGCGAGGATTGGGCCATGCCGGGCCGCGAGAAAATGAAAGTCAAAAAAAAAACGAAACACACGCTATTTCGCCACAGCATGAGTCTTGGTTTCATCGGAAACCTCGCCAGAACGGCCGTCCGCTATGCGCCGACACGAGCGCATGCCTCGACCGACGCACATCGTAGCGCTCGATGGCACGCGACGCCAATACACTCCCTTGTAGGGAGCTCGGCCCTGCGCGATCCGATTGACGAGCGCCACGAAGTTGCCGCAATCAGATCGTGCGCGAACGGGAACGCGACGCGTTCCCCGGGGAAGCTGCGCGTTCGCGCAGCGCGATTTGCATTGCAAGGGCCATTGCGGAGATTTGTATTGATCGACTTCGCTATGTGTACTTATGATGGAGGCGCCCGCCAGGGCGCAGACCATCATGATGCGTTGCGCATCAAGTCAAACCCATTCGATTTCGCTTCACAACAACCACGTTAACCGAACGTACGAGGTGAATATGGACGCTGTTGATTTGAATCGCCGATTGATCCTTCTAAGTTCTGCATTGGCGGTTGCATCAGGCTCGAAATCTGTTTTGGGAAGTCCGATCAATCTCGAACAAACCTTTATCGAACAGCGGGAAAACATTCAATTCAAGCCTTTGCCATTGGCGGGCATGCCACCGCATAGCGGCGAAATGTGTACGTTATACGGTGATCTAAACAAGGAGGGGCCCTATCTCGTCATGATTAGGTGGAATCCCGGCTGGTTCAGCGCCCCCCATACTTATGCGACGGATCGCATTCAAGTGGTCGTTTCCGGGACTTGGTACGTCAACAGCGGAGACGATTTCGATCCGAAGAGCGTCGTACCGGTCAAGGCCGGCGGTTTCGTAAAACGCGCGGCGCGGACACCCCACTATGACGGCGTACCGGCTCATATCAAGGAGCCAGTGACGATTGCCGTATTCGGCATGGGGCCCGTCGACTTCCAACTGGTCGACCAAAACAAGCCCACTTGGCGACACGCCTGAGTGCTGGCACGAAGAAAAACGGGGCTGACGGCCCGATTAGGGGCACGGCTTCGCGTGCCCGCTCGCCCTGCTCAGCACCGCCTTCCATGCAGGTTCTTGTTCATCCATTCGCGATTTACGCCCCGCGCTTCCTCCCCACGTTCGGTCGCCCTCTTGCAGCTGCGCTTCACTTCGTTGCTGTGATCAATTACAGCGGGACTTGCACCCGCAGGAGCGCGCTTACGCTGGGACGCACAAAACAAAAAACCCCGTGAAGCCTTAACTTCACGGGGTTTCGCCGCCATAGTCTGGCGGAGACGGAGGGATTCGAACCCTCGATCCAGGTTTTGGCCCAGATGCTCCCTTAGCAGGGGAGTGCCTTCGACCTCTCGGCCACGTCTCCCAAAACTTTCGTTCGCGCCGGGAGGCAGCGCGACGAGTCAGAGATATTAGCTGGAACTTTTACGCAGGTCAATTTCCGCGATGCATTTTTTTACCGCATCGCCGTTTGATGGTCTGCGGCGAGCGATTCCCCCCTCTTGGCGCCGCCTTGTCAAGAGCGTCAAAGACAGCTCAAGCCTGGTCGAGTTCGAACGCCTTGTGCAGCGCACGCACAGCAAGCTCCATGTACTTTTCGTCGATCAGCACGGAGATCTTGATTTCGGAAGTGGAGATCATCTGGATGTTGATGCCCTCTTCCGACAGCGTGCGAAACATCTTGCTCGCAATGCCGACATGCGAGCGCATCCCGACGCCGACGACGGACACCTTCGAGACCTTCGGATCGCCGAGAACTTCGTCCGCGCGCACGTGAGCTTTGACCTCGTTGAGCAGAATATCCATCGCGCGCTGGTAATCGCCGCGGCCAACTGTGAACGTAAAGTCGGTCTTGCCCTTCGCGCTCTGGTTCTGAATGATCATGTCGACGTCGATGTTCGCGTCGGCGACGGGGCCGAGAATCTGATACGCGATGCCCGGCTCGTCGGGCACACCCCTCACTGCAATACGGGCCTCATCGCGCTGAAATGCGATGCCTGAGATGACTGCCTTTTCCATAGTGTCGTCTTCTTCAAAAGTAATCAGCGTGCCCGACTTCATTTCCTCTTCGAGCGGAATTCCGGGATCGGTCAGGCTCGACAGCACGCGCGTCTTCACGCGATACTTGCCCGCGAATTCGACCGAACGAATCTGCAGCACCTTCGAGCCCAAACTCGCCATCTCGAGCATCTCCTCGAACGTCACGCGGTCCAGCCGCCGCGCTTCTTCGACGACACGCGGATCGGTTGTGTAGACACCATCCACGTCCGTGAAGATCAGGCATTCGTCGGCCTCCAGCGCCGCGGCCATCGCAACAGCCGACGTGTCGGAGCCGCCGCGGCCAAGCGTCGTAATGTGGCCGTCGGGATCGACGCCCTGAAAGCCGGTGATGACGACAACCCTGCCCGCATCGAGATCGTTCATGATGCGCTCATTGTCGATCTCGCTGATGCGCGCCTTCGTGAACGCGCTATCGGTCTTGATCGGCACTTGCCAGCCGGCATAGCTGACTGCTTCGACGCCGGCTTCCTGCAATGCGATCGAGAGCAGGCCGACGCTGACCTGCTCGCCCGTCGCTGCGATGGCGTCGAGCTCACGCGGATCGGGCCGGGAAGAGATTTGCTTCGCGAGAGAAAGCAGTCGGTTCGTTTCGCCGGACATCGCCGACGGTACGACGACCATCTTATGGCCAGCCTTGTGCCACTTCGCGACACGCTGGGCGACGTTCTTGATGCGCTCGACCGAGCCCATCGATGTGCCGCCATATTTATGTACGATAAGTGCCATTGTGTCGTTCAAAATTGGATGAGAAACGGCGCCGACACGCTAAAAGCAGCACCGCAAACATGCCGGTCGGCCACCCGGCCTCGTGGGCGCAGGGCGACGACGCAAGGTGGCGGCGGGGTCATGTGAAGCGCACGGATGGCACGGATAGCACAGATGCGTCACGCCCAAACGCCGCAGGGCACATAGGCCACGTAGGCAACAAGCTCATGGCCGAAAAATCGGTAAACGGCTGCAAAAGCGCTGCAAAAACGGTCGACAAACACTCGAGG
>JAXDQB010000110.1:0-3399 GCA_034668065.1 Paraburkholderia sp. | reverse complement strand
GTGCGGCCCAGCGCCTTCTCCTGATACTCGCGATAAGCGCGTTGCACGGCGTCGGCATTGCGCGCAAGCGTCGGAGACACCGGCTGCACCAGTTGCAAGAAACGCTCGGCCGGCTGCAGCAACGACGTGCCGGCATCCGGTATTCGTTCGACAACGCGCAACGTGAGCGTTCCCTTGGCGCCCTTCGCATTCGGGTCGCCGTCGACTTCCCCTTCGACCGCCGCGAAACCGCGCTGACGCGCCTGATCGATCATGAGCGGCGTCGGCATGTCGTCGGGCACGAGTGACGCGAAGTTGCCCGACGCCTGCGCAACGACGTGCAGATCGGGCGCCGCCCCTGACACGCCGCGCACCGATTCGACAAGCATCGCCTCCTGCACGCCGAATTGATCGCGTAACCGCAACAGCGTGATCGTGGTGTTCGCCCGATCGACGATCGCCAGCTGCTCGGACATCAAGCGCGCCTTCGTCTGAAGGTCCGAAAGGGAAGCATCGAGCATGCCGCGCCCGAGATTGAGGCCCGACGTGAGCGCCGTCTCGATGTTCACGTCGAACCACGACTCGATGCTGCGCGAGACGAACTGATATGAGACAACGTAGATGATCCCGCCTGGCACGACCCCGACGAGCGCAAAAAAAACGGCGAGCTTCGCCATGAGCCGCGTGCCGAACTTCCCCTTTCGCAGACGCACGAGGATCATCACGACGAGCGCCACGACGACAAGCAGAAAGACGAGCGCAACCGCGATGTTGGCCGAATAGAGCCACGAATAGTAGCGGTCGAAGAACTCGGTGTTGGCGCTTGCGGCGGCCAGCAGCACCAACAACAGCAGCGCCGTCACCGCGACCGTCGAGACGAGCACGCGCAGCAGGATGGCCTTCGCGTCAGCGACGCTGCGCACACTACTTAGCATGTTCGGCCACCGTGAAAGTAAAGCGCTTCCAGTCCGAAGCGAGCGACCAATCCCGGTTGTTCACTGCATCGACCTGGAAGGGCTTCGGCATAAGCGCCGTATCGAGCGCCATGCGCACCGATGCCGTGTACGTCTCGCCGGTGCGCACCTGATTGCGGTCGATGACATGCCACGAGGTCACATGCCTGATGACGGCGAGCGCATCGGCCAGCGAGCTGAAGCCGAACTGCAGCCCCCCGCTCGAAACCCGGTACTCGCGGGTGAGCGGCTGAAATGAAAGACGCAATGTCTGGGAAACCGACACCGGCTGCTCGTCGAACCAGTACCAGCGCGGGCGTGTCAGCTCGAAATCGGTCGTGAAGTAAAGCGGTATGCCCCTGTTGACCGCGTCCTCGAGGCTGCTGTTGAGTTCGAAATCGAAGCGCGCGTCGAGGATCCAGCCCGCGCCGTCCGCTTGCAGGGACGCGCGCTGGACCGCGATCGTATCGGCATGCGCCGGCGCCGCTGCGGCAAGGCAAAGGGCCAGCCCAATCCAGAGCACGGCCGCAAGCCGAAGCGGAAAGAAGCGTTTGCTGATCGTCACCGTTTCTGAAAGCGCGCGTAGTAAAAACCGTCGTGGTCGATGTCAGACCCGGTGCGCTCAGCGGCGCGCATGCCGGCCGTTGCGAACGCCGGCGCGTTTTCTGCGCCGGCTGAGACCGGCGCCAGTTGCCCCGGCGCGTCCAATCGTACCGCATCTTCATGCGCGCGTTCAAACCGCTCGGCCTGCGCCTCGCCTTCCTCCGGGAAGATCGAGCAGGAGACATACAGCAACTCGCCGCCCGGGACAACGAGCGGCCAAAGCGCATCGACGATGCGCTGCTGCTGAGCGGCGAGGGCGGCGATGTCGGTCGGCCGACGCAGCCAGCGAATGTCGGGATGACGACGCACGATGCCCGATGCCGAGCAGGGCACGTCCGCAAGGATGCGGTCGAAGCCGATGCCGTCATGCCATCTCCCAGGCTCACCCGCATCGCCAACGCGCACCTCGGCCTCAAGGCGCAGGCGCGCAAGGTTCTCGCCGATGCGCA
This sequence comes from Paraburkholderia sp., assembly GCA_034668065.1. Classification (GTDB taxonomy): domain Bacteria; phylum Pseudomonadota; class Gammaproteobacteria; order Burkholderiales; family Burkholderiaceae; genus Trinickia. The sequence continues at coordinate 1,415 of JAXDQB010000110.1, read as the reverse complement.
CGGCACGCGCGGCATCGCTTTCCAGCGCAACCAGCGTGACATCGGCGAGTTCCAGCACGTGGCCCGTCTTGCCTCCGGGCGCCGCGCAGGCGTCCAGCACGCGCATGCCGTCGCGCGCGCCCAGCCACTGCGCGGCGAGCTGCGCCCCCGCATCCTGCACGGAGACCACGCCGTCGGCGAAGCCCGGAATCCGTTCAACCGGCATCGGTACTGCAAGCCGGACCGCATGGACGCCGACCTGCCGCGCCTCGATGCCGGCGGCGTGCAGCGTCTGCAAGTAGTCCGCCGCCGCGCAGCGGCGCGCATTGACGCGCAGCGTGAGCGGCCCGGGCCGGTTGCCGCACTCGAGGATGTCCTGCCATGTGGTCGGCCACGTACGTGCGACAGCATCTATCCACCATTGCGGATAGTTCCAGCGCCCGACCGGATCGGCCATCGCCTCCGCGAGAAGCGATACGCGCTCGCGCAGGAAATTGCGCAGCACCGCGTTTACGAGCCCCTTCGCAAATGCAAACTCGCCCCGCGCGCCGATCGCGGTGACAGCCTGATCGACCACCGTATGGGCAGCGTAGGCAGCGTCGGCGTCATTCTCTGTAAGAAGCGCCAGCGCGCAGGCAAGCAGGCCGCCGACATGCTGCGGTGGCTCCTTGCGAACGAGCCGCGCGATGAGCCAGTCGACTGTACCGAGGCGTCGCAGCGTTCGATAGGCAATATCCTGCACGGCCCCTCGTGCGAGTGCGACCGAGGCCGGCGGGTTTCCCGCATGCACGCTCGCCAGCGCCGCCGGCAGCGCCGTGCCTGCGCGTACAGCCACGACAGCCTGCGCCGCCGCGTCAAGCGCGAAGCCAAGCGAATCAGGTGCTAGCTGCAACGTCGGAAAGCGTGCGCCACGCGCGGATAGGGGCTTCGCCGAATGACGGCGCGTGGATGAGGAACGAGTCATTTAAGGGGGGGAACACATCCGGCGGACCGAAATGGTCTTTATATAAGACGAACGTCGCATTGTAGCGCGCGCATGCCAGGAGCCCCGCGCGCAGGCTGCGAGCCCTTCATGCGCCCTCCTGCAAATCCGGTCGGCCAACTCTTTGCGCCCATATTGGCAATAGACCGACCGGCAGCCCCACTTCTGCTTCAGTCGTAACGGCCCGTGCGAGCCATTTCCGTCAGCCGCGCGATGCGCTCCTCTGTCGACGGATGCGTCGAAAACAAATTCGCAATGCCACCGCCCGAAAGCGGATTGAGTATCATCATTTGGGCTGTGGTCGGGTGCGCTTCGGCCGCGGCAAACGGGATGCCCGACGCATAGCGGTGAATCTTGTCGAGTGCCGACGCCAGCGCCTGAGGGTCACCCGACAGCTGCGCGCCACGGCGGTCCGCCTCGAATTCACGCGCGCGAGAGATCGCCATCTGGATCA
>JAXDQB010000109.1:0-13325 GCA_034668065.1 Paraburkholderia sp. | reverse complement strand
GTATTGGCCGCGGTGCCGAGCCGCTTGTTATTAGCCTGATGCGGGCCCGTGGCGTCGATCTGGCCGAACATCCCGCGCGTCAGATGTTCGCGCGTCACTGCTTGCAAGCCGATTTGATTCTCGTGATGGAGGATGCACATCGCCGCGTCATCGAGCGCAACCACTCCTTTGCGCGCGGCCGTGTCTTTCGCGTCGGCCATTTCGGCGGATTCGAAGTGCCCGATCCGTTCGGCGCGAAGGAGCGGCAGTTCGAGACCTGCCTCGCCTTGATCGAACGGGGCGTTGAGGATTGGGTTGCGCGCATCCGCGCGCTATCCGCGACGGCTTGAAGGAAGAACAACCGATTCCATCCATGACACTGCTTAAACACTTGCCCGCCATCACGTCGCCTGAATCGAAAGCCGTGGATTTTGCGGAATTTCTCGACATCCTCGTTGAGAATCGCGCCGCCATTTCGATTGTGACTGCGCTCTTTGTGATCGTCGGCGCGCTATATGCTTGGTTGACGCCGCCGATCTACGAAGCGGCCATCATGATGCAGGTAGAGGAAGACCGAGATCCGGGCATCATAAAGGGCATGCTCGACGACGTGCCGTCCCTCATGGATATGAAATCGCCGGCTGAGGCGGCAATGCAGATACTCGGTTCGAGGCTCGTGTTGTCGAGAAGCGTCGATGCGTTACGGCTTTATATTGCGGCAGGTCCGCGACGCTTTCCGCTGATCGGGGGGTGGATCGCGCGTCAAAGCGGTGGACTCTCGCGTCCCGGCATCCTGGGTATTGGCGGCTATGCGTGGGGCGGCGAAGCGATCGATGTCGGTGCATTCGACGTGCCGCCGCATAGCGAAAACCGGTGCTATACGCTGCAGGTGCTGAAGGGTGGACGCTATGCACTGCGCGGCGACGGCATTGAAGGCGAGGCAATTGGGCGCGTTGGCGTCGTCGAGCGGTTTGCTGCGCGGTCCGGCTCGATCTCGCTCTGGGTGAAGCGAATCGATGCCCAGGATGGCATCGTCTTCGAACTCACCCGCCACTCGTTTCAGCAAACGGTCACGGGATTGAGAAAAGCCCTTTCGATTGTCGAGAAGGGGAGGCAATCGGGTGTCGTCGAAGCGACGATGCAAAGTGACGATCCGGAGTTGCTGAGCGAGACCCTTAATGAAATCGGCCGGCAGTACCTTCGTCAAAATATCGAAGCCAAGGCGGAACAGGCCAAAAAATCGCTCGAGTTTCTAGTCGCCCAGCAGCCGGAGATGAAGCGTCAGCTCGAAGAGGCAGAAGATCGTTACAACGCTTACCGGAATACGCATTCGATCATCGATCTCAGCGAAGAGGGCAAGGTAATTTTGCAACGATCGGCGGAAGCGGAAAGCAAATTGCTTGAGCTGAAGCAAAAGCGCGACGAACTGGCGATGCGCTACATGCCACAGCATCCAAGTCTTATCGCGATCGACGGGCAGATCGCCGAAGCGCAGAGGGCTGCCGGTGACTTGACTGGGCGCATCAAGCAAATTCCGCTTTCGGAGCAATCGGCGCTTCGCCTCGAGCGCGACATGCGTGTCGACACGAATCTGTACGTCTCGTTGCTCAATAACATCGAGCAGCTGAAGCTCCTGAAGGCGAGCAGAATCGGCAACGTGCGTCTTATCGATAGGGCCGACGTGCCGCAGTTGCCGGTCAAACCGCGCAAGTTGATGGTGATCGGCCTCGCATCGCTTGCGGGCGTCTTTGCCGGCGTCGGTCTCGCATTTTCTCGGGACGCGTTCTTGCGCGGCATCACAGACGCTAGCGCTCTCGAAAGCCAGAGCGGCTTGCCCGTCTATGCAGCCGTGCCATATAGCAAGCAACAGGAAAGCTTGACGCGAAAGATGAAAGCGGCGGTGCACGGGGAGGACTTGTTGCTCGCAACGCGTCACCAGAACGATCCGGCAATAGAAAGCCTGCGCAGCTTGCGTACCGGACTTCAATTCGCGATGCTCGAAGCGCGCAACAACATCGTATTGTTGACGGGCCCATCGCCCGGGATCGGGAAGTCATTCGTATCGGCGAACTTGTCGGCGGTGCTGGCCGCCTCGGGTAAGCGCGTGCTGCTCATTGACGGCGACCTGCGTGCGGGCCATTTGAACCAATATTTCGGCGAACCGGACGCGGTGGGTCTTTCCGACGCAATCGCCGGCGGGGTGGACTATGCGATTGCCATTCGCCAGCGTGTTCGCCCGAATCTTGATTTCCTTCCGAGGGGTACCGCGCCGCTCAATCCGGCGGAGCTTCTATTAAGTAAGCGATGGATCGAACTTGTGCATGCTGTGTCAGCCCGATATGACATCGTCCTCATTGATTCCGCTCCAGTGATTCCCGTATCGGATGCCGGAATCATAGCGCCTGTGGCGGGCACAGTTTTTCTCCTGGCGCGGTTTGCGCAGACCCGATTTGGGGAAATCTCGGAGTCGGTCAAGCGGCTCGCGCAGGGCGGTTCAGGTGTGAATGGGTTGATCTTAGACGGTGTCAAGCCGCGTAGATACGGCTATGGATATGGCGGAAAGTACGTTGATTACCGCTACGTCGCGTATCGGCGAGAGACGGAAGAAAACCATAGCATCTCGCGATGATTCGGCGATGATCCGCCAAATGCGACAAAACTCCATACGGCACAGACAGGAAGAAAATAAGGAGTACTAAGAAAGTAATATTTTGTCTAAGCAACGGGCCACGAATGAGACAACACGTGGACCCTTGTTCGAACGCGACGAATGAATGACCGACAAAGGGAGTGTCGATGTTTGGAGCACTGGATAAACATGCGCCTATCTACGTCGCCGGGCATCGGGGCATGGTGGGCTCTGCGCTCGTCCGGCGCCTGCTCGCGGGCGGCTACAAAAATATCATCACTCGCGATCGGGCGGCGCTCGATCTCATGGATCAGCGAGCCGTATGGCGTTTTTTTAGTGAACTGAGGCCCGCTTATGTCTTTCTGGCTGCGGCGAAGGTGGGCGGCATCCACGCGAACAACACTTATCCGGCCGATTTCATCCGAGAAAATCTGTTGATACAGTCCAACGTGATCGATGCGGCGATGCGTGCCTCGGTTGAGCGCCTGCTGTTTTTAGGCTCGTCTTGCATTTATCCCCGGGATTGCCCGCAACCGATTCGCGAGGAATACCTTCTCACCGGCGCGCTCGAGCGAACGAACGAACCGTATGCCATCGCGAAGATCGCAGGAATCAAGCTTTGCGAATCGTTCAATCGTCAACACGGGACGCACTACGTTTGCGTCATGCCGACGAATCTTTATGGTCCTCACGACAATTACGACCTGCGTACAAGCCATGTTCTGCCGGCGTTGCTGCGCAAGGCGCATGAGGCGAAAGAGCGCAGGGATGCTCATCTGGTTGTATGGGGAACCGGAAAGGCGAGGCGAGAGTTTCTCTATGTGGACGACATGGCGGACGCGTGTGTCTTTCTGATGGAAAACGGCGTCGAGGAAGGCCTCTTCAACATCGGCATGGGAGAGGACGTGACGATTCGAGAACTCGCCCACGTAATTATGCGCACCGTCGGGTTTCAAGGCGAGATCGTCTGCGACGCGACTCAACCTGACGGCACACCGCGCAAGTTGTTGTCGGTAGAACGCCTGCAAACACTCGGATGGCAGGCGAAAACATCGCTCTCGGAGGGTATCCGGAAGACCTACGCGAGCTTTCTCGAAGGAAGCAGCCGACTGTAGTCGAACTCGGGTTCGAGGCAAGTCGCAGCCCCAATACAGGCATTCGCAAATGAACTGGCTCATCACCGGAGGGTGCGGGTTTATCGGTACCGCGCTAATTCGAAGACTGCTGCAAGAGGGAGGCCACGCCGTGCGTGTGCTCGATAACCTCAGTACGGGAACGCGGGCCGATCTCGCCCGTGTCGCAAGGTATGAGGAGCAAAAGCACACCGAAATCCATTCCTCGCCCCGTGGCGTGGAGCTTGTCGTGGGTGATATCGGGGATGCGCAGCTTGCACTCGATGTCGCACAAGGCTGCGACATCGTCGTGCATTTGGCTGCCAATACGGGTGTTGCGCCATCGCTGGACAACCCGCGTGCGGACTTTTGTGCCAATGTGATCGGCACCTTCAACTATCTGGAAGCGGCTCGCGGCCATTGCATTGGGCGGTTCGTGTTCGCATCGAGCGGCGCCGCGTCAGGTGAAGTCGAGCCGCCTGTTCACGAGGAGGTGGTGCCGCGCCCGGCGTCGCCCTATGGGGCGGGCAAGCTCGCGGGCGAGGCGTACGGATCAGCCTACAAGCGCGCATTCGGCATCGACACCGTAATGCTCCGATTCGGAAACGTCTATGGCCCGGGTTCCGCGCACAAGTCCAGCGTCGTTGCCAAGTTTATTCGAGCGGCGCTTGCGCATATTCCCCTCGAGATGCATGGCGATGGATCGCAGACGCGCGATTTCATTTATATCGAGGATCTCATCGAGGCGGTCATGCTGGCCGCGACCGCACCGGGCATTGGCGGCGAGACGTTCCAGATTGCAAGTGGCGCCGAAACCGCGATTTCCGAGTTGGCGGCCCGTCTCGCGAGGGCGCTGGAGTGCGCTGACGTCAGCAATGTCAGGGCGATATGTGCCAACACGTGCGCGCAGGGCGTGAAACGAAATTTTTCGGATACGACCAAGGCTCGAGTTCTTCTCGGGTGGCAGCCGAAGGTGACGCTCGATGAAGGCCTGAAAAGAACGGTTTTGTACTTTCTCGACAATCTGAGGGCTTCGACATCATGAGCGTTCTGTTTCATGGTCAATCCATTCTCGTGACGGGGGCGTGCGGCACGGTTGGCTCGGAGCTGATAAGACAGCTACTGACGGATACCGCTTATGCGCCTGGTGAAGTCATCGGCATCGACAACAACGAGAGCAACGTCTTTTTCCTCGATCAGCATTACATGAATGATGGCCGCGCCCGGTTCTTCGTCGTGGACGTGCGCGATGAGGATGAGTTGATTCGCAAGACGGCGGGCGTCGATATCGTCTTTCATTGCGCGGCGCTCAAGCACGTCATTCTTTGCGAACGCTCACCCGAGCAGGCGGTCCAGACGAACATATCGGGAATACAGAACATCATTTCTGCCGCTCAAGCGAATGGCGTAAAGCGAGTGATCTTTACGAGTTCGGACAAGGCCGTGAACCCGACCAACGTGATGGGCACCTCGAAGCTGATGGGCGAGCGGCTGATTACGGCAGCCAACAGTCGAAAGCGCGGCGAGGGGCCGATCTTCGCATCGACGCGGTTTGGCAACGTGCTTGGCTCGAGCGGCTCCGTCATTCCCATCTTTCATAACCAGATCGCCAAGGGCGGCCCGGTGACGCTCACGCATCGCGACATGACGCGATTCGTCATGAGCATCGAAGACGCGGTGCGCCTTGTCATCGATTCTGCGACGCTCGCACGAGGCGGAGAGGTTTTCGTCACCAAGATGCCTGTGGTTCGCGTCAAGGACCTTGCGCGGGCCATGATCGCCGAGCTGGCCACGGTTTATGGCAAAACGCCGGAGGATGTCGAGATCGTCGAAATCGGCGTAAAAGCGGGGGAAAAGCTTTACGAGGAGCTGATGAGCCAGGAGGAGATGCGCCGTGCCTTGGAACTGCGGCGATATTTCAGCATTTTGCCGGCGTTCCGGGGCATTTATCACGAGATCAGCTATGACTATGGCGACCTGGTGAGCGACCGGGTGCTCAACCCGTACGTATCGGCAAACGAGGCGCCGCTTTCGGTATTGCAGATCCGTCAAATGCTGAAGGACTACAAGCTACTAAGGCAGCCCGTACATGCGGCGAGTGTGCGCTACTGGCCTGGCGACAAGGAGGAGACGCGACCATGCGCATTCTGATTCTCGGGGGAGACGGATACCTCGGGTGGCCCACGGCGATGTCGCTTGCGATGAAAAACCATGAGGTTTGCGTTGTCGACAATTACCTGCGTCGCAACATTGCGCGAGAGACGTCGTCCGAATCGCTATTCGATAACCCAAATCTGCCCGATCGCGCCGATGTTTTTAACGCGATTCACGGCAAGCAAATTCGGGTGGAAATCGGTAATTGCGACGATTACCGGAGGCTTGAGCGAATCGTGTGCGATTTCGGTCCCGAGGCGCTCGTGCACTACGCGGAGCAACCCTCGGCGCCCTACTCGATGATGGGGTTCGACGAGGCACGCAGGACGCTGCACAACAACCTGGGTGTGACTTTCAACGTCATTTGGGCATTGCTCGAGCATGCGCCGGACTGTCACCTGATCAAGCTTGGGACGATGGGGGAGTACGGTACGCCCAACATCGACATCGAAGAAGGGTGGCTGGACGTCGAGCATAACGGCCGGCGTCAACGATTCCTCTATCCGCGGCAGGCAGGAAGCCTCTACCACACGACCAAAGTGCTCGATACCGATTTGCTTTGGTTTTATGTACGAGCGCACGGCCTACGCGTTACGGATTTGATGCAGGGGCCGGTATACGGGCTGGAGACGGAGGAGTCACTTGCCGATCTGCGCTTGATGCCCAATTTTCACTACGACGATATTTTTGGAACAGTCGTCAACCGCTTTCTCGTACAAGCCGTCGCCGGCGTTCCCTTGACCGTGTACGGCAAGGGCGGGCAGACGCGCGGTTACTTGAACATTTTGGATACGTTGCGGTGCGTGGAGCTGGCCATTGGTGCGCCGCCTGCTTCCGGCGAACTCAGAATACTGAATCAATTCACGGAGCAATTCACCGTCAATGAGTTGGCAGAGCGCGTTCGACGAGCCGGTGCTCGCATGGGGATGCACGTGCGCATCGAGCAGATCTCGAATCCGCGCAAGGAAATGGAGGATCACTACTACAACGCCAAGCATCACGGTCTTCTTCAGTTGGGATTGAAGCCGCATGATCTGACCGAAGAGGTCCTCGTCCGCATGATTGAACTCGTCGCCAAACACAAGGCGCGCATCGATCGTCGAAAGATTGCGCCACGCGTCGTATGGAACCGCTAGCGAATTGCCTTGAAGGTACGACAACTGCGACAACGAGAGACGGAGGCCGCGTGCGGCGACAACGCATATTGACGCGCTTTGGGGATCAGGCGATGGTGAGCCTCGGCAACTTCGCATTTGGCTTATTGATCGCACATCGGCTCGGGCCGGCGCAGTTCGGCGTGTTTGCTCTCGTATGGGCCATTGTCGTTTTTGCCTTCGGCATTCAGTGGGCGCTGGTGACTTCTCCGATGCAGTCCAGATTGCCACATTTGGCCGAAAGCGACCGGCACGGCTTCTGCTGGGCATTGATCGCGCAATCCGTTGCAATCGGTTTGGCGACTTCCGGAGTGGCTGTTTTGGTCGCCGCCCGCACACTTGCCGGCGGGCTAAGCGCCATCGACAGCATCGTTATGGCGTTGTCGATCGTCGCCATAGTGATACAGGACTTCGTGCGTAGATGGCTCCTTGCAGTGGAGCGCGTGCGATGGGCTCTGGCGGGTGACTTATGCCGGCACTTCGGAGCCATGCTGGCGATTCAGTGTCTGCCCAGCGAGTGGCGCGCGGCATTGCCGACAGTAATGGCCGTAATCGGTATTGCCGCGCTCGTGGCCTCCCTTCCATTCTGCGGCGATATGCGGCGCACGCGCGGCGCCTGGGCAATTGTCCTGCAGCATGCGCGCACTCATGCGCGTACGGGCCGCTGGCTCTTGCCGTTCGTTGCAGTACAGGCGGCGATTGGGGCGGTTCCGCTCTATGCGATTAATGCGGCCGTCGGACCGGCGGGCGCCGGTGGCTATCGGGCGGCGGTCTATCTGATGGCCCCCCTCATCGTGTTTTCCGAGGCCCTCGAAACTTTTCTGCCGCTACGTGCGAGCGAATCTATGACGCATGGCGGGATATCGGCGCTCAAGCGGCTTCTCACCCAGTGGACGTGGCTTGTCATCGCGCCGAGCGTTGCCTATCTGACCGCCGTGAATGTCGCGGGCGAATGGCTCTTTTGCGCTCTGTTCGGTGCTAGCTACGCTGTGTTCGCCCCACTGCTGATTCCGTTATCGGTTGCGATGCTGTTGCAAGTGGCGACCTACATGTTGAACGTCTATCACCGGGCAATCGGAAATCCTCGAGGTCTTTTGATCGCCGAACTGGCTGCTGCTGCGAGTCTGGCTGCGTGTTATCTGATCTTTCCAATCGGCAGGATAGGCGAGGGGGCCGCCGTGTTTGCGGTGGCGTCGCAGGGAGTCAAACTGGCCGTGCTTGTGTATAGAACGCACGGAAAACCCGAACAGTTGTTTGCTTGAACGGACGATGTCATGTATCCAGTCTGCGGATGCCGAAATCATGCCAGTGTGCTCGAGCCGTACTTTTTCAGTGGGGAGACCGATTTTTTCCGCTGCCAACGGTGCGGCGTGGTGCTGCGTTGTCCCATGCCGACGCTTGCCGAACTGGATCGCATTTATGCGGACCTCTATAGGTCATCGAACATCGGGAACGGAACCACCAACCAGGCGTCGGGAGAGCGCGTCTTGTGGCGATACTGCCAGTACTTGACGCGCCACGTCGTTAGCCCCGGCGATACCGTACTCGATTTTGGCTGTGGAACGGGCCATCTCGTTCGGTTTCTGAAAGACAAACGCATGGATGCGTTCGGCGTGGAGCGCTCGGATGCCGCACGTGAATTCGCACAGCGTCATCACAGCTTGAGGTTGTGCGCATCGCTTGAAGAGGTTGCCGACGAGAGCGCAGACGTCGTGACCATGATCGAGGTGGTCGAACATCTGCCCGATCCTATGGCCGAGCTCGACATCATTCGGCGCAAGCTCAGGCGAGGCGGAAGAATCTTCGTGACTACGCCGAACCTAAGAGGCCTGCGCGCCAGAGTGGAAGGCGGGAACTGGCGGGAAGCATCGAAGAAATTTCATGTCGTGCTTTTCGATTTCTCGAGCTTGCGGGCATTGCTGCATTCGGCAGGCTTCAAGCGAGTGAGGCGAATCCGGTTCTCGCCGGTTCAGCGCAAGGGATTCGCCTTTCACATCGGGGCCCGCGCGTTACAAGTCACGGGCCTTGCGGGCACCGTATGCCTCGTCGCGGAGGTGAACAAATGAATGCGGTTAGATCGATGGCAGAGAAAGGCGGTGATTGTCCATGTTGAATCGTTCATCCATGAAGTCGTCGATCGCACGCGTGTACGGGACGATCCGGTCAGCGGCCGTGCGACCCTTGGCCGTGCTCACCTACCATTCGGTCGGCTCGCCCGTTGCGGGCTCGGCGCCGGCAGCTCTATTCGAGCGTCATTTGGAGCAACTCGTCCGTTTTGCCGCTATGCCGCGTCTCGATTGGCGATATAAAAGGGAATGCAGCGATCTCGAACGAGCTTGCCTGATTACGTTCGACGATGGCTATCTCGACAATTTCACAAAAGCGGCGCCGCTTCTCGAGCGCTACGGCATTCGCGCGCTTTTTTTCATCACCACGGCTTTCATCGAACAGTCGCTCGATATCACACCGACGTTCAAGAGCTACGTGGGACTTGCGCCAATGAGCTGGGACCAGATCGGTGCATTGATTGAACGAGGGCACTCGATCGGCATGCACGGTCACAAGCATCGCAACTTGGGTTGCATGAGCCTGAGCGAAGCGGTCGAAGAGTTCGAGCGTTCGCGGGAACTGTTCAGGCGCCGGCTCGGCACGATACCGGATTCGTTCGCCTATCCGTATGGCCAGTTTCACCACCGTCGCGCCGATTTTGCTTTGTTGGCGGGCATATCTCCTCCGCGTTACGTGTTCACGATGGACCATCGGCTGGCCAGCATGGAGGATTTGTCGATGCCAAAAAGCTACCGGCTGATACCCAGGCTGCGCGTTGATGCACAAGACAGTGCCGAGGTTGTCGATCAAAAGGTGCGCGGCGATTGGGACTATGTCGCAGGCGTGCAGCGTCTTAAGTCGTGCATTGCAATGCGCTCGCTGGCGCCCTTGATACTGAACGATCGTTAAGAGCGTTCCGCCATGCATGAGTCGACATACGAAAGCGCACAGACGCAGCCCGATACGCCCCTTCATGATCGAGAACCGGTGCGCGCGAGCTCGAAGATTCCGTTCGCGGGCGCCTTCCTGTTCTTCTGCTTTTTTCCTTACATCGAGATCATCCATACGGAGTCGGATCTTCAGCCGTATGCGTTCGTCATGTCGCTTGCCGTCTGTCTGACCGCGCGGGCCAAGATGCCGCTAGAAATCGGGCTGCTGGCGGCAAGCGCAATCGCCGCCTTCGCGCTGTGGCTGCTTGACGATAGGTCGTTCTTCGGATTCCGGGAGTCTTTGTCTTTCTTCAGCTTGACGACGGTGACCGCGGCGGCTGTGAGCGTGTTGCGAACGAGTCATGGCTTGTCCCTCCTACGGCGCTATGTGGTATTCGCCACGACTTGCTGGTTGATTGTCGGTTTGATCGAGCGGCTTGTGACGCCTTCGCTAATGTCGGCTTTCATCCCGAACATGAGCAGCGACTCTGTGCGCGGGGTGACAGGGCTTGCGACGGAGCCGTCGTTCTACGGTATTTACTGCGTATGCCTTATGGGTCTCAATTATCTTTGCAACAGCGCAGACCGAAGGGTATTTATGGCGTTGCTGTTTCAGGTCATCGTGCTCGCGCAATCGTCGATCGCAGTGCTGTTGCTCCTGATTTTCGTGAGTTATTGGGTGATATTTTTTGTTTCCATTAAGAAGCTCGTCCTCGCGTTGCTGGCGGTGCTATCGATCCTCTGGATCATCGACAACGTATTGCCGCAATTAGACGCGATGCGGATTGCCCAGTTGCCGCTCGACTTTATTGCCGACCCTCGGGCAGTCCTGGAGACGGACGCCAGTTTGAACGCAAGGCTTGGTCACAGCTGGTTTTCGCTTCTTGGCGTCTTCGATAACTGGGGGGCGCCTTACGGTTTCAATCATTTTCATGAGTATGTCGGGAAGAAACTCGGCGAGGTCGATTACATTTGGCTTGGAAGGCTTGATGCAAACGTCAAGATCATGAGTGGATATGGCGCAGCGTTGTTCGAGCTTGGTGCGTTCGGCATGTTGATTCCCATCGCGGTTGCGCTTGCCATCAAGCGATACCTTAGGGGCCGCACCCGGGTGGCGATCTTCGTCGTGTGTTATGTCACAACGGTTATGTTCTCGGCGATTCAGTTATCGCTGCCATTGCTGGGAATCATGCTGGGCGTGTTGCTCGCTTTTTCGCGGCCGGACGTGGGCGCCGCCGGCGCCGGGCGCGTGGCAATTGGCGGGTCTGTATGAGACTGATGGAAAGCTGCGTCCGGCGTTTGGCCCGCATCGTTCGCTATCGGGGCTACCCCGTTCCGTTTCTTGCGCGACGCTATATTCGGCGAGCCGCTCTGCGCTATGTCGGCCTTGTCGTGGCAGACGAAGTCTGTCTCGATATCGGCGCGGGCGTTGCACCGTATCAGAAGGACATTGTCGAAAGTTTTAGTATCGGCCACTACGTCGCGTACGATATTGCGCCGTCTGACGCGACCAGCGTCGTCGGTGATGCACGGAAGTTGCCGTTTCGCAACGATAGCGTGTCGTTGATCGTCGCAATGGACACGCTGCAGCACATTCCCTCGGTGGCAGACGTATTCGACGAGATGAAACGGGTGCTAAAGCCGGGGGGGCTTGTGCTTGTCAGCTTCCCCTTTACGTACGCGGAATGCGACGTCATGGATTTCCGGCGCTGGTCTCTCCAAGGCATGGAAGACGAAATGCGGCAGCGCGGTTTCGAGATTTTGCACGCGCAAAGGCGCGGCGGCGCATGCTTTGCGGCTGCGAGCGCGCTGCACTGGGCGGTTCAGCACGTCATACCCGGTGCGCGCAAATCGTGGCGCATACGTTTATCCGGTCTGGTGCTGCTTCGATCGATCAGCGTGACGCTCCTTACCGTTCCAACGGCGCTCTTGGGTTGGCTGGCTTTGATCATCGACAGTTGCCTGCCCGCGAGCGGCCTCTACATGGGCGGCCTGATGGTGGCACGGCGCGCGGGGATAAAAAGTGATAAACGGATTTGATCAATAAATTCAAAAAAAGTGTTTTCTGGCTTTTTGTGTAAAAGACCGCGTCAAACTATTTCAGACAAAATTACATATGCACCGGACGAACGTATTAGCGATGGAAAAGGCTGCATAGAATGCTCTGCGACGGCCACGATGCGGCCAAACCGCTATGCATTCAAAATAATGAAATCGACATTGAAAATTGCGAATGTGATTGAGGATGGGAGGATCGCCGGACCGCAGTTGCGCATCATGGCGGTGGCAGATGCGCTAAAGAGCGGGGGCGTGGAAACCACGGTCATTCATCCTGTGAAGGATTCCGAGAAATTTGCCGCACGCCTCGATGCGGTTGGAATCGACAGGGTTGCATTGCCGCTCCATCGGTTCGCCAGAGATAGTCGGTCTATCTCGTGGTATCTGCTTTCGTTTCCGCTGGAGATTTTTTTTCTTTGGCGGCTGTTTTCTCGTAATCACTACGACTTCGTGCACTGCAGCGGCGGCTTTTGGCAGATCAAGGGATTGATTGCGGCGAAACTGGCCGGCAGGAAGGCGTTGTGGCACATCAACGACACGGTTCTCCCCCTGTGGCTTCGTCCCGTATTTCTGCTTGCCTGCAAAATGTTGGCAGATGGGCTTATCGTGGCCGGCGAGCGCGTGCGTTCGCACTATATCGGCAAGACACGCCTTTCGATTTCGATCGTCGAAATCCAGGCGCCTGTCGATTGCCATAGATTCGATCCAGCGGCAACTATGCCGGACCCCGTGCTCGCCCGTTCGTCGGGCGTGAAGATCGTTACGGTGGCGAATTTAAATCCACTGAAAGGCGTCGAGCATTTCATCGGCATGGCAGGATTGCTCGCGAAACAGTTCGACGATCTCGAGTTCTACATTGTCGGCCCCGCATTCGCCACGCAGAGCAACTACGTTTCGGCCCTGATGAAGGCCACCAAGGAAAGCGCGCTGAGGAACATGCGCTTTATAGGTGCGTCGGACAACATACCGGGCGTTTTGCGGGCGGCCGACATCTACGTCTGCTCCTCGATCGCAGAAGCCTCACCGACATCGGTATGGGAAGCGATGGCGATGGAAAAGGCCATCGTGTCGACCGATGTCGGAGACGTCAAGCGGTTCGTGATCGACGGCGTGAGCGGGTTCGTCGTTCCGCCTCGCGATGCGGAGAGCCTCGCCGAGGCGGCAGCGAAGTTCGTTCGAGACGGGTCGTTACGCAACAGATGTGGGGCGGCGGCGCGTCAAACAGCGTTGGAACGGCTCGATATTTCCGTTTGTGCGGCCG
>JAXDQB010000108.1:0-3155 GCA_034668065.1 Paraburkholderia sp. | reverse complement strand
AGGCCGCGAATGCGCTGGTCGACCAGGGATATTTGCTGCCGCTCGATGCGCAAAACCTGTTGATCGCCAATGCACGGCATCTGGCCCGCCCTGATCTGCTGGCCCTAGGGAGTAGGCCGTAAACAGGCACGTGGCGGCGCTAAGAGGCGCCCAGCCACACGCTTTTGCCGGGCGTCGGCCCCGGCAAAAGCGCCGTCAGCCTTGCACGAGAAACACCGACACAGCCTCAGACAGTTTTTGCGTCTGAGATTGCAGCGATTTCCTAAGCGGCCGTGGCTGCGCTGGGCGAGGCTGCGCACGTCGGTGCGCAGCACCCGCGCATCCTTTATCGCAGCCGCACGAGCGTGGATTTGAGTTCCGTATACTTCTCAAGCGCGTGGAGCGACTTGTCCCGCCCGTTGCCCGATTGGCGATACCCGCCGAACGGGAAATTCATATCGCCGCCTTCGTCATAACAATTGACCCAAACTGTCCCGGCGCGCACGCTGCGCGCCACTTCGTGCGCCGTCGTAAGGTTCGCAGTCCAGACAGCGGCAGCAAGCCCGTATTCGGTATCGTTCGCCATCCTGACGGCTTCGTCGACAGTATCGAACGACATCACGGACAGCACGGGTCCGAAAATCTCCTCGCGGGCGATCCGCGCATCACTGCGCGCAACATCGAAAACCGTCGGTTCGACGTAGAAGCCGCCGCTTTGCTCGTTCATACTTGATCCACCCAGCAGTAGATCCGCTTCTCGGCGGCCGGCCTCGATGTACCCGAGCACGCGCTCGAACTGCGTCTGATCGATCATTGGACCCATCGTCGTGCGTGGATCGAGTGGGTTGCCCGGCGTGTACTCGCGCGCCGCCGCTAGCAGCTTGGCGAGGAACGGCTCCTTGATTCCGCGTTCGACGAGCAGGCGCGAACCAGCTGTGCACATCTCGCCCATGTTGTAGAAGATCGCACTTGCCGCTGCTTTTGCTGCGCGATCGAGATCGGGGCAGTCTGCGAGCACGATGTTGGGCGACTTGCCGCCGAGCTCGAGCCATACGCGCTTGAGATTCGACTGCCCAGCATATTGCATGATGAGCTTGCCGACCTTCGTCGAGCCCGTGAAAGCGATGCAATCGACATCGCGATGCAGGGCAAGCAGCTTTCCGGGCTCAGCACCGCCCGGCACGACGTTGAACACGCCGGGAGGCAGCCCTGCCTCATGCGCGAGCTGCGCGATGCGAATAGCCGTCAGCGGCGACTTTTCCGAAGGCTTCAACACAACGCTGTTGCCGGCCGCAAGCGCGGGCGCAAACTTCCATGCCGCCATCAGAATCGGAAAATTCCATGGAACGACGGCCGCCACGACACCTACTGGCTCGCGAGTGACAAGCCCCACCAGATGCTGATCGGCCGGCACGACTTCGCCGCCCACTTTGTCGATCGCTTCCGCAAACCATTCGACGCAGTGGGCCGCGCCCGGCACGTCGACGGTTGTCGTATCGCCGATCGGCTTACCTGCATCGAGCGTTTCGAGCAGCGCGAGCTCTTCGAGATGCGAGCGCATCGACGCGGCCCAGCGGAGCAAGATCGCCTTGCGCTGCCGGGCATTGAGCCCGCACCAAACGCGCTCGTTGAAAGCGCGCCGCGCCGCGCGCACAGCTGCGTCAACCTCAGCTTCACCACAGTCCGCGATTTTGGCCAATACGCTGCCGTCAATAGGGCTTACGCAGTCGAACGTGCGCTCGTGCTGAGCGTCGGAATATCTGCCATCAACGAACGCACGTCCCT
This sequence comes from Paraburkholderia sp., assembly GCA_034668065.1. Lineage (GTDB taxonomy): Bacteria > Pseudomonadota > Gammaproteobacteria > Burkholderiales > Burkholderiaceae > Trinickia. The sequence continues at coordinate 1,391 of JAXDQB010000108.1, read as the reverse complement.
CCAGCGCGAGCGTCGCGGCCCTGCGCTGCCAGTCAACCAGTGTCATCGTGTTCATTAGGACTCCTCGATATCTGATCTACCGTCTTCGAGCGCGGCTTTCGTTCGAAGCTCGCACATGGAGCATGCGGACCATGCGGACCATGCGGCGTGAAGCCACAAATTTTTCAGATCGCATGCGCGAAGGCGCCATTGTGGAAAAAACGCTTCTTACACACTCCTTACACAAAAAGAGCCGATTATTGTCTATCAAATTTCCGCAGCCAATGCGAATGTTTCGCCCGCACGGGCCGCAGCAAGCTGCTCGGCATCCATTTTCTCGAAAAAGCATTGACTGATTTTTCACTGCTCGTATATGCTGCCGAAAGGTCATTGTCATACTATGTTGGCAGATCGTCAGGTGGTTGCTCGAGGGTTCCCCTCAGGTAGCTTGTTTCGCTGCTCATCGCCGGTTGCAATGCGGCGAGCCGAGCCGGGCAAGCGGATATGACTGGACCGCCGCCTTGTTGTGGCGAACTCGCCGCGTTCAGTGCAATAAGGTGCGCAATGCCTTCAACGTTGTTGAATCGAGTGTCATCGTGAGAGTCCGAGGCCCCTTGGTTAGGTGGCATCGCAATCAACCCGCGAGGTGTCTTCGCGGTGACTGCGCCACTGCCGACGGCAGCATCGGCAGACTTGCGTCTCGCCGGTTTCTGTCCGTCTTCGCCATTCTGTCGCGTCGTTCAGTCAGGCGTCATAACGCCACCTCCGCACGCGCATTCATCGCCGTTCGCACGGACGGCGTCGCTTCGCTGCTGCCGTAGCGTCCCTCTCTCTTTTTCCGCTCGCGCCGCGCGGCCGAAAAGTGTCTGGCTTTTCTCCACGCGCGGTACGGTTCGCTGACGGCGGTGCACTCGCCGTTCTCCCGCCAACACGGGCTCGCGCTTGGGCCGTGAATCGCGTCGTCATTGCGTCGTCATTGCGTCGCCTTGCAGCGGCTGTGCTTCAGCTGGCTGCCGCTTGCTGCCTTATATGGCGCCTCGTGTACCGCCTCACATGCGGTCTTTATCGCACCGCATCGGCCTTAAAACAAAGAGAGAACTATCATGCAAGACATCGATGAATTTCTACGAAAGCACCGCATCACCGAGATCGAGGCCATCATCCCCGACATGGCCGGCATCGCGCGCGGCAAGATCATCCCGCGCAGCAAGTTCGAATTCGGCGAAACGATGCGACTGCCGCAAGCCGTGATGATTCAGACGGTGACGGGCGAATACCCCGACGACGGTAGCCTTACCGGTGTCACGGACCCTGACATGATTTGCGTACCCGACCCGTCGACAGTCCGAATGATCCCGTGGGCTGTCGATCCAACGGCGCAAGTCATCCACGACTGCGTCCACTTCGACGGC
>JAXDQB010000107.1:0-3555 GCA_034668065.1 Paraburkholderia sp. | reverse complement strand
GCCGCGTCAAGTGGATAGCGCTCGAGCGGTTGAAGCGTGACCTCGGTCGCGTACTCGGGGTTTTGTGCTAAACCGAGAAAGCTGCCCGCGCGCGCGCGCGTGGCGTTGTACTCGGGCAGATAGCGTCCCGCTTGGCGCATGAGCCAGACCGGCGTGTAGTCGGTCGGCTGGCGCAGCAGCGCGCGTAGGAAAGTGTCGTTGATGAGAGTCGAGGCCAAGATGGTTGCGCTAAGCGGCGATGCGGAAGAAGCGTGCATTTTACCGGAGGCGGGCCGGCTGCTGGCAACGACGGTGAGACGCCCGGCTGGAGGCGGCCTCGTCTACCCGAAATCTGCTCATGTTTGGAATTCCGCCCTTTCCCCTAAGCAGACTTCCTTCGGGCGGAGGGCGGCGAGCCGGCCCCGGCCTGAAGGCCGGTTGCGCTCGCTTCGACAGGAAAACGACTGACCGGGCATCAGGCTCGAACCTGCTTTAACCCTGGCATTTTCGAACACATGCTTTCGATTTATCTCAAGCGGCGATTGCACAAAATGAAATATGCTCGCTGAGTGGCTCTCTATTTACAGCAGGCATTCCTGTCGATTTTATTTAAGCAGCGACAAAATCGCGACAAAATCGGAAATATTGACTTCACCGCAAGAAAGACGGCAAAAAATCCCTGCGAAGCCTTGTCGGACGGGCGTTACATCCTGAAACACTTTGTTACCGCGCTATTCTGCCAATTCACCCACAATGCCCCTCAACGGTTTCAACACGGATGTTGTTCAGCACTTATTTCGCGATTCGATACCTATATCGAATAATGCGTTGACATGAGCAACTCCCTATTTTTGGGGAGCATCTTTGTTGGAGCCGTTGCAGGCGACAGACCATGCCTGTGGTTCCTCCATTGGTCTCCTCGCGCTAACCCCGTAGCGTGTGGTTTTTAGCGGGCCGCTGGCCCGCTTTTTTTTGGGGAGGCCGCCTTTTTGCTTTCCCTTGCGGTCTATTTACTGTGGTTTGGTGCCAGGTTTGGTGCCAGCCCTTGCAGTCAGCAAGTCCTCGGCGCCGAGAGCTTGAGTTCGTTGATCATCCATTCACGCATGATGAACTTCTGGACTTTGCCGGTCACCGTCATCGGCATTTCGTCGACAAAGCGAATGTAACGCGGCACCTTATAGTGCGCGATCCGTTCTCGGCAAAACTCGCGGATTTCCTCTTCGGTCATCCGTTCGCCTGGGCGCAAGACGATCCATGCGCAGATTTGCTCGCCGTACTTCGCGTCAGGTACGCCGAAGACCTGCGCGCTTTGAATCTTAGGATTCCGAAATAAAAGCTCTTCGATCTCTCGCGGGTAGATGTTTTCTCCGCCGCGAATCAGCATATCTTTTTGGCGGCCGACGATGTTGCAATAGCCCTCACCGTCGATCGTCGCCAGGTCCCCTGTGCGCATCCAGCCGTCGACGATCGCCTCGCGCGTGCGGGCTTCGTCGTCCCAGTAACCGAGCATCACGGAATAGCCCTTCGTCCAAAGCTCGCCCGTCACGCCCACACGAACCACCTGCCCCGCCGAGTCGACGACCTTCGCCTCCAGGTGCGGCTGAATACGACCGACCGTGGACGTGCGCAAATCGAGGGGATCGGACGTCGAGCTTTGGAACGAAACCGGGCTCGTCTCCGTCATGCCATAGGCGATTGTGACTTCCGGGAGGTGCATGGATGCGACGACCCGCTTCATCGTTTCTATCGGACACGGTGAGCCAGCCATGATTCCTGTGCGCAACGAGGTCAGGTCGAACGTGTAGAAGTCGGGGTGATCGAGTTCTGCAATGAACATGGTCGGCACGCCATGTAATGCCGTGCAACGCTCGTCCGACACGGCGGCGAGCGTGGCGCCGGGATCGAACGCTTCGCCTGGAAAGACCATTTGCGCGCCGGCCGACACGCAGGCAAGCACGGCCAGCACCATGCCGAAGCAGTGATAGAGGGGCACCGGAATGCAGAGCGAGTCCATTTCGGTCAGCTGCATCGCCATTGCGATGTGCCGAGCATTGTTGACGACGTTTCGGTGAGTAAGGGTGGCGCCCTTCGGACTGCCCGTCGTACCGCTCGTGAACTGGATGTTGATGGGGTCTCGCGGGCCGAGCGAGGCGGCAATTGCGTCAAGTGCCGCCTTATCGAGCGCGACGCGTCCCATCTCGACGAGTTCGCAAAATGTCAGCATGCCTGGCGAAGGCGAGTCGCCCATGCGAATCACTGTACGCAGATGAGGCACGCGTGCGGCGCGCAAATTACCGGCTTTTGCACCGGCCAATTCGGGGGCGAGTGCATGCAGCATTTCAAAGTACAGGGACCCCTTGAAGCGCTCTGGGGCGATGATGGCTGTGCATCCGGATTTGTTCAGCGCATATTCGAGCTCGGCGAGCCGATAGGCGGGGTTGATATTGACGAGGATGGCCCCGATGCGCGTGGTGGCGAACTGCGTCATGAGCCACTCGACGCGATTGGGCGACCAGATGCCCACGCGATCGCCACGCACGATTCCGAGCGTGGTGAAGCCCGCTGCGAGGACGTCGACTTCCTCGGCGAACTCACGCCATGTCCAGCGAATGCCTTGTTCGCGGAAGACGACGGCTAGTCGATGTGGGAAGCGTTCGACGGTATCGAGGAGAAACTGACCGATTGTCGCTTCGGAGAGCGGGATGTGGGTCGAGCCGCGCACGTAGGACAGACCGTCTCTCGGCGCGATCGGGGCGATGTTGTCTGTATTCGGTGTTCGCATGCGTGCGGTCCCATGCAAGGCAGTTATTCGCCCTTGTCGAGTGAAATACTGCCATTGGCGACCGACCGCCCCAATCGAGGGTTACCCGCAGCCTCTCGTGATACCGCTCCTGCCCGCTGGGGCTCTGCCATCCTCGTGACGGCCCCCGAAATAAAAATGCCGTTCAGCGATATTGCTGAACGGCATAGTGTTGTTGCGCTTGGCACACCGGCGTGCGCAGCGCATGCGTTGCCTAGTGCCGTGCGTTCGTCTTGCGCAGGCGCTGGATTGCGGCTAGTTGTGCGACCGCGTACGCCAGCTCTGCTTGGGCGGTCGCGTACTCGAGATTCGAGCCGGAGTTTTGCATCGCTTCTTCCGCGCGCTTGCGTGCCTGATCGGCCTTCGCTTCGTCGAGATCCTTCCCGCGAATTGCCGTATCGGCCAGCACTGTTACCGCGCCGGGCTGAACTTCGAGAATGCCGCCCGCGACGAATACGAACTCTTCTTGACCGTTCTCGGCCTCGATGCGCACGGCGCCGGGGCGAATTCGCGTGATGAGCGGTGTATGGCCTGGCAAAATGCCGAGCTCGCCCGCCTCGCCCGGCAGCGCGACGAATTTCGCCTGGCCCGAGAAGATTTGTTCTTCCGCGCTGACGACGTCTACTTTGATGGTTGCCATATTGACTCCTGTCGACCTAAGTTAGCGCTTCAGCGCTTACTTAGGTCCCATGCTGAGGTTGTCTGGAGTTCGCGCTTTAGCGCTTACTCCAGGCCCGCAGCGGTCGACCTAAGTTAGCGCTTCAGCGCTTACTTAG
>JAXDQB010000106.1:0-2644 GCA_034668065.1 Paraburkholderia sp. | reverse complement strand
CGTGTGCGAGCTTGGCGAGGAAGTCGGCCGAAGCGGGGGCGATCACGACCGCGTCCGCTTCGCGCGACAGATCGATGTGCGCCATGTTGTTGTCGACGCGTTCGTCCCACTGGCTCGTGAAGACGGTGCGCCCCGACAGGGCCTGCATCGTGACCGGCGTAATGAAGTGCGTCGCCGCCTCGGTCATTGCGACTTGCACTGTCGCGCCGGCTTTCGACAAAAGGCGCGTCAACTCGGCGATCTTGTAGCAGGCGATGCCGCCCGTCATGCCGAGTACAAAGTGCTTTCCTTCGAGTTCCGCGATTGCCAACATTGCCTCCGAATTCGCGACGGGGCCCGGCTGCTCAGCGTGCACCGCGTACGCGTCGCAACTCGTCCAGTACCAGCAATATTGCACCGATTACGATCGAGCTGTCGGCCACGTTGAACGCCGGCCAATGCCAGCCGCCGACATGAAAGTCGAGAAAGTCGATCACGTGAGTGTGCACGAGCCGATCGATGACGTTGCCGAGCGCGCCTCCCATGATCAATGACAGCGCTGTGCAAAATAACCGCTGGTTGCCGTGACGCTTGAGCAGGTAGACGATGACGATCGTGGCGGCCAAGCCGAGCACCGTGAATGCCCAGCGTTGCCAGCCGCCCGCCGCGGCGAGGAAGCTGAACGCCGCGCCCTTATTAAACACGAGGAGCAGATTGAAGAACGGGGTCAGCGGGTAGGGTGTCAAATAATCGAGCACCTTGGTGACGGCGATCTTCGTCAGCTGGTCGCAAAGAATAACGATGAGCGCCACGCCCAGCCATGGCGCGAGGCTACCGCTCGCCTGCATTGAACGAGTCTTCACCATTATGCCGCGCTCCTTTTTTCGCCGTTACCGAACAGGTTGCTAAAGCACCGGCCGCAGAGGGTTGGGTGCTCGGGATCTGCACCGACATCGGCGCGGTAGTGCCAGCAGCGCTCGCATTTGTGGTGGTTCGACGCGGCCACGTCCACCCCCTCATCGGTATCCGAGTCGACCTTGACCACCGTGGCCGCCGACGTGATCAGCACGAACTTCAGATCATCGTCGAGGCTAGCGAGTGCGTCGTAAGCCGCGCCGGCCGCACGGATTTTCACCTCGGCCTGCAGCGACGAGCCGATGAGGTTCGCCACACGGGCCGCCTCCAAGGCTTTCGTCACATCCCCGCGCACCTCGCGCAAGAGCGTCCACTTCCCGCAAAGCGCTTCGCTGTCCGGGATTTCGGGATACGTGTGGTACGTTTCCGTGAAGATGGTGTCACGCCCGGGCTGGAACACCTGCCATGCTTCCTCGGCCGTGAACGACAGGAACGGCGCCATGATGCGCAGCAAGCCGTGCGTGATGTGGTAAAGCGCCGTTTGCGCCGCGCGGCGCGCGTTCGAACCGGGGGCGCTGGTGTAAAGGCGATCCTTGAGCACGTCCAAATAGAAGCCGCCGAGATCTTCGGAGCAATAAGTCAGCAATTTGGCGACAACCGGGTGGAATTCGTATCTTTCGAAGTGCGCGAGAATGTCCTGCTGCAGCCGGGCCGAGAGCGCAACCGCGTAGCGATCGATTTCGAGCCATTCGCTGACCGGCCGTGCGTCTTTTGCAAAGTCGAAATCCGACAGGTTTGCGAGCAAGAAGCGCAGCGTGTTGCGAATGCGACGATAGCTCTCCGTTACGCGCTTCAGGATTTCCTCGGAGATCGCGAGCTCGCCCGAATAATCTGTCGAGGCGATCCAAAGCCGAATGATTTCTGCACCGAGCCGGTTCGCGACGTCATGCGGATCGATGCCGTTGCCGAGCGACTTGCTCATCTTGCGCCCTTCGCCGTCGACGGTGAACCCGTGCGTGAGCAGCGCGCGGTACGGCGCGCGGCCGTCGAGCATCGAGGCCGTCAAAAGCGACGAGTGGAACCACCCGCGGTGCTGGTCCGAGCCCTCGAGATAGAGGTCGGCCGGGAATTGCGAAACGTCCTTGTGCGAGCCGCGCAGCACGTGCCAGTGCGTCGTGCCCGAGTCGAACCAAACATCGAGCGTGTCGCGGTTTTTTTCGTACATGTTCGCGTCGTCGCCGATCAGCTCGCGCGAATCGAGCGTTTGCCATGCTTCGATGCCGCCTTCCTCCACGCGCTGGGCGACGGCCTCGAGCAGCTCGAGCGTGCGCGGGTGCAGCTCGCCCGTTTCCTTATGGACAAAGAACGCCATCGGCACGCCCCATTGGCGCTGCCGCGAGAGCGTCCAGTCGGGGCGGTTGGCGATCATGCTGTAAAGCCGCTGCTTTCCCCACGACGGATAAAAGGCGGTCGCCTCCACGCCCGCAAGGGCGGTTTCACGCAGCGTCGGGCCGCCGTCATTCGGCGTGACGTCCATGCCAGCGAACCACTGCGAAGTCGCGCGGTAGATGATCGGGGTCTTGTGGCGCCAGCAGTGCATGTAGCTGTGCGTGTACTTCTCGCTGTGCAGCAGCGCGCCGGCGGCGGCGAGCGCTTCGACGATTTGCGGGTTGGCTGCCCAGATCGTGAGCCCGCCAAAGAGCGGCAGTGATTCGATGTAGCGGCCGTCGCCCATGACGGGGTTGATGATGTCCGAATCGGCAAGGCCGTGCGCCTTGCCTGATTCGAAATCCTCGACGCCGTAGGCGGG
>JAXDQB010000105.1:0-5260 GCA_034668065.1 Paraburkholderia sp. | reverse complement strand
GTGGTCACGAGCCGGGACCCCGGCGCGCCGCCGCTCGAGTACATCCGGCGCTCGGGTGGCATCTTCAAGGACATGCTCATTCACGATTTCGACATCTTCCGCTGGATGCTCGACGACGAAGCCGAGTCGATTCATGCGAGCGGCAGCTGTCTGAGCGATCCCGCAATTGCCGATGCGGGCGACATCGATTCGACGGCTGTCACGATCCGCACGAAGCGTGGGCGCCTCTGCCAGATCAATACGGCGCGCCGCGCCGCGTACGGCTATGACCAACGCTTCGAAGTGCTCGGGAGCCACGGCATGCTGCAGGCAGGCAACGTACGGCCGACCGAAGTGACGGCCTATACGGGGCGGGCAGTATCGACTGACGTTCCGGAGCCGTTTTTCCTCGAACGCTATCGTGTGGCCTATGCGAACGAGATCGCCCATTTCTTCGAAGCCGTCACGCGCGGTACGCCCGTACGCACGACGATCGCCGACGGCGTGAAGGCGCTTGAGCTTGCCGAGGCCGCGACGCGTTCGTGGCGGGAGGGGCGGGCTGTGCGCATCGGCGGCGAGGCTGCCTGAGTGTGCCGATGAGCGTGCGGGAGAGAGAGTGTGCGGGAGTGTGCAATCGGGCCCCGATTGCCGACACAAAGAGGAGCGCGACGATGACGAGTTCAGCCACGCGGGTGCCGGTGCGAGTGGGGGTGGCCGGGCTCGGCCGCCTGGGCAAGCGGCACGCGACGAACCTTGCGTTCCGGGTACCGGGCGCGGTGCTCGCGGCTGCATGCAGCCCGGTAGAAGAAGAGCGAGCGTGGGCTTGCAGCGCGTTGCCCGCGCCGCGCGTTCATGCAGATTACGAGGCGCTACTCGCCGATCGGGACGTAGACGCCGTTTGGCTTGTGACGCCGTCGTCGCTGCATGCGCAGCAGATCGTGGCGGCGTTGCGCGCGGGCAAGCACGTGTTCTGCGAAAAGCCGCTTTCGCTCGATGTTGCCGAATGCGAACGCGTCCTGGCCGTCGCACGTGAATATCCGCTTCTGCAGGTGATGATCGGCTTTATGCGCCGCTTCGATCCGAGCTACCTCGATGCGTACGAGAAGGTCGCTTCGGGCGCGATCGGCCGGCCCTTCATGGTTCGTTCGCAAACCACCGACAAGAACGATCCGGATGGCTTTTTCGTGCGTTTCGCACCGACGTCGGGTGGCATTTTCCTCGACTGCACCGTGCACGACATCGACGTGGCTCGCTGGTTCTTCGGCAATGCGCGGGCGACGCGTGTGTTCGCGGCAGGAACGATCGCCTTGCATCAAGGGTTGCGCGCGTGCGGCGACGTCGACAACGGCGTGGCGCTCGTCGAGTTCGAAGGCGATCGGCTCGCGGTGTTCTACGCGTCTCGGACAATGGCGCACGGCAGCGATACGCACAGCGAGGTGATCGGCACGGCGGGCGCGCTCGCGATTGGCTATCAATCGCGAGCGAATCGCGTCGACATTTACGATGCAAGTGGCGTTCGCCGCGAATGCACGCCGACGTTCTTCGAGCGTTTCGAGGAAGCGTTCTTGCGCGAGGCGCAGGCGTTCGTGGCGCTGGTTCGACAGCACGGGCCAGACGGACCAGGGCACGCGAACGGTGCGGTTCCGGGTGTGCCGGTTGGTGTGCCGGTTGGTGTACCGACCACGCCGGTTGGAACGCCAGTCGGCGCGACACTCGTCGATGCGCTCGAGGCGACTCGTATCGGACACGCGCTGCGCGAGGCGCTTGCGACTAAACAGCCGGTGACGCTGTAGCTCGATCGGTTGTGCCAAATGGAATCAATCCACGGACTCTTTGCTAATGCGGCGCCTTCTCTGCGTCGTTGTCTCAAGCATTCCCGTGTCCTTATCACGTTCGTGAATGTCGAGTTCGAGGTGGCAAGCGGCGCGCTGCAAATGCTGCATTATTGCGGCGCGTGCACCGCTCGCATCCCGTGATTTGATTGCTTCGAACACTTCCAGGTGCTCATGCTGGACCGCCTGCCGTAGAGGCTCCTGCGTGAGCGCGTTGTAACGGGCGGCGTGCACTGCGTGGCGCAATTGAAGGTTGAGGTATTTAAGCAAGGCTTCGTAGTAGGGGTTGTGCGTGGCAACCGCGATGGCCGTGTGAAACGCTAAGTCCAGTTCCACGCCAATTTCAAGGTCGTGAAGATTTTCGCCCAAGGCGGTGAGAATTCCCGAGAGTGTGGCGAGGTCTTCATCGGTACGGCGCACGGCCGCCAGCGCGGCCGCGGCGCCTTCCAGATCGAGCCGCAGTTCAAACACGCTTGAGAGCTCAGAGCGGTCTGCATCCATCGCATTCAGGACTCGGAATCCATTGATATCCGTGCGCGCTTTGACAACGCAGCCTGAGCCCTGTCGGCTATCGATGAGGCCTTTCGAGCGCAGACGCTCTGTCACTTCCCGGATGACTGCCTGGCTGACGCCATACATCTGGCCGAGTACCTTCCCCGATGGGAGTTTCGAGCCGACGGGATAGACGCCGGAAGAAATCGCGTCCTGAATGAGTTCCGCGACCTGCACGGTCAATGAGGTGACTTTCATCGGTTTGTCTGCGTCCTTTGTCTGTTTTCGCCGAAGTCAACATTGTGTAAGGATTCGATCCGCAAGAACTCACTTTGCTCATATTCAAGGGTTTACCTGACGGGCCTCTTCGCTAAGTTTTCAGATAACATGAGTAAAACCGTAGCAGACAAACAGGGCAGTCAAGCAGAGTAGTCAATGCGGCCTGTTTCGAGCGTGGTGTAAAAATTACAAGCTGTATCAGCAAGACATTTGCTGTCCGGGGCGGTCAAAAACAGTCCTGCAGGAGACAAGAGTGAAGATTTACCAAACTATAAATCGCGTGCCCGGTGGTTTGATGGTCGTGCCGCTTTTCGTCGGTATGCTATTGAACACGTTCGCGCCGAATGCATTGAAGATCGGCGGCTTTACCCAGGCCCTTACCAACGCGGGCTATCCGACGATTTTGGCCATGTACCTCTTCACGGCCGGCACCAAAATGACCTTGCGGACGGCGCCGAAGATGCTCAAGCGCGGACTCGGTATCATGTTCGCCAAAGTGGGCATTGCGGTAACGCTAGCACTCGGCGTGGCGCATCTTTTCCATGGAAACTTCCTCGGCTTGACAACACTTGCGTTGCTCGCAGCGATGAACGACACCAATGGCGGCATGTTCCTCGCTCTCACGAGCACGTTTGGTACCAAGGAAGACGCCGGAACGTACGTCGCGCAAAGCATCGAAACGGGACCCTTCGTGACGATGCTGGTGCTGGTCGGCGCCGGACTCGCTGTCATTCCATGGATGACGATGGTGTCGGTTGTCGCTCCGATCGCCGCCGGCGCAATTCTCGGTAATCTCGATGAGGAGCTGCGTGAGTTCTTCGGACGACACGAGCCGCTCATCGTCCCGTTTATGGCCTTCACACTTGGCGAGGGCATCGATCTCAAGGCGGTTGCCATCGCGGGCCTGCCGGGCATTCTGCTTGGGATCGCTGTGGTGGTCGTCACCGGCCTGGTCTGCATCACGGCCGACCGCTTGCTGGGCGGCTCGGGCATTGCTGGCGCGGCGGCGTCGAGCACGGCCGGGAATGCGGCGGGCACACCGCAGGCAGTGGCGATCGCCGATCCGTCGTATGCGGCCATTGCTCCCATCGCAACGATCCAAGTTGCGGCGGCCGTGATCGTGACAGCTATCCTCACGCCGATTCTGACCGCGATGGTTCACCGCCGGATGAAGCAAAGGGCGCAAGACTCCAACTCCAGCAGGGCCAAGGTAAGCCAACCTGGAGTGCCGCCTGCCGTGAACAACGCGCAACCCGCTATAAATCGCTAACCCGTACTAACCTTGAGGAACCGATGGCAGTAGTGGAACTGGATCTGGAACTCGCGCACCGTGTTATTCAGCATTGCCTGATGCAAGCGAAGACACGTTTTTGCAAACCCGTGTGCGCCGCTGTCTGCGATGCGAACGGATTTCTCATCTCGTTCGCCCGTGCCGACGGCGCGCCTGTGCGCAGCATTGCGCTGTCGCAACAGAAAGCCTATACGGTTGCGCGTATGGGCGTCACTACCACGGCTTTTCTCGAACGCCTGCGGCGCGAAGATATCGCCATAGGTTATTTCTGCGACCCATTGCTGACCGCGCTGCCGGGAGGCGCGCTGCTCGAAGACAGCATGGGCCGCATTATTGGCGCGGTCGGGATCAGCGGTCTCGCGCCTCTGGAAGATCAACTGCTCGCGGACACCGCGACCGCTTTCGTCCAGCATTCAAAGCAAACCACAGGGTCGTAAAAAAACCTACTGGGAATGCCCCGCACCGGCTTCATGCTACAGGGTGGGGCTCGCACCGTGGATAACCACCGAGGAGTTCTAGTAATGGCAAAGTTTGGCGTCTACGTTACGCGCATGATTCCGCAGCAGACCATCGATATGCTGCGCGAACGCTACGACGTGGAAGTTAACCCGCATGACCGGGCGCTTACCAGGGAAGAACTGTTGCATGCAGTGCGCGGCCGCGATGCGGTCATCAGTCTGCTCACTGATACCATCGACGGCACAGTGCTCGACGCAGCCGGCCCGCAATGCCGGATCGTCGCGAACTATGCGGTGGGATTCAACAACTTTGATCTCGCTGCGGCAACCGCGCGCGGCGTAGTTATGACGAACACGCCCGGCGTGCTGGACGACGCAACCGCGACTCATGCGTGGGCCTTGCTCCTTGCAACGGCCCGCCGCATCTCAGAGTCAGAGCGCTATGTTCGCGCGGGCAAATGGCATGGCTGGGCGCCAATGGCGTTCATCGGCCAGGACGTGGACAACAGGACGCTCGGTATCGCGGGTCTCGGCCGGATCGGTTCCAAGTTCGCGCGCAAAGCCGCGGCGTTTGACATGAACATCATTTATACGGACGCCAAGCCGAACCTGGAATTCGAGCGCCAGTACAACGCGCGCTTCGTCGATAAAGCGACGCTTCTGCGCGAATCGGATTTTCTGTCGCTGCATCTGCCGCTTCTCGCCGAGACGCATCACTATATCGGCGCGGCCGAACTGGCTGCAATGAAGCCGACAGCGATTCTGATCAATGCGGCGCGGGGACCGCTTGTCGATGAGAAGGCGCTTGTCGAAGCGTTGAGAGAGAAGGTCATCTGGGGCGCCGGGCTCGACGTGTTCGAGGACGAACCCTCGCTCGCTCCGGGGCTCGCAGAACTCGATAACGTGGTGATCGTTCCGCACATCGCGTC
>JAXDQB010000104.1:0-5657 GCA_034668065.1 Paraburkholderia sp. | reverse complement strand
CATCATCCGGCTCGGCCTCGGCTGCCGATGCGGCCGGTACGATGCGCTTGTCGAAGCGGATGTCGGAGCTCGGTCTATGCTCCCGACGTGAGGCCGATGAGTGGATCGAGAACGGCTGGGTGCGTGTCGACGGCGTGCTCATCGACACGCTCGGCGCGCGCGTTCGTCCGGAGCAGCAGGTCGAAGTGAGCGCCGATGCCCGGGCGGTGCAAGCGCGCCAGGTCACGATTTTGCTGTACAAGCCGGTCGGCTATGTTTCCGGCCAGGCGGAGGACGGATATGAACCGGCCATCACGCTCGTCACGGCCGCCAACCGCTGGGATGGCGACCGAGCCTCGTTGCGGTTCGCGGCAAGCCACCTCCGGGCGCTGGCACCGGCCGGCCGGCTCGACATCGATTCGACAGGCATGCTCGTGCTGACCCAGGACGGCCGCATCGCCAAGCTACTGATCGGTGAGCATTCCGGCGTCGAGAAGGAGTACCTCGTGCGCGTCACCTACGGCGAACGCACAACCGATATCGCAACGCATTTCCCTGCCGATAAACTAGCGCTGCTGCGGCATGGCTTGTCGCTTGACGACGCGCAGCTCAAGCCCGCAAAAGTGAGCTGGCAAAACGGCGAGCAACTTCGTTTCGTGCTGCGCGAAGGCAAAAAGCGACAAATCCGGCGAATGTGCGAACTCGTCGGCCTACAAGTTGTCGGTCTCAAGCGCGTGCGCATGGGCCGCGTGGCACTCGGCGCGTTGCCGCCGGGGAAGTGGCGCTACCTGCTGCCGGGCGAGGTATTCTGAGCATCGGCATGAAGCCAGCGACCCTCTTTTATTGGTACGAAAAGGCCCGTCCCTCGCCGGCGGAAGGAACCGGCGCTTAAGCTCAATTCAATCGTCAGCTTGCGGATCGAGATCCGGAAACAGCACTTCGGTAAAACCGAATTTGGAAAAATCCGTGATCCGCATCGGATAAAGCTTGCCGATCAGGTGATCGCACTCGTGCTGCACCACGCGCGCATGGAAGCCTTCTGCAACGCGATCGATCGGCTTTCCGTATTGATCGAAGCCGTGGTAGCGGATCATCGAAAAACGCCCGACGATACCGCGCAGCCCCGGCACCGAGAGGCATCCTTCCCAGCCCTCTTCCGTATCGAGCGAGACGTGCGCGATCGTCGGATTGATGAGAACCGTCTCCGGCACGGGCGGCGCCTCGGGGTACCGCGCGTTTTGGCCGAAACCGAAGATGACGACCTGCAAATCGACGCCGATTTGCGGCGCCGCAAGTCCTGCGCCGTTGGCCGAGTGCATCGTCTCGAACATGTCGGCGATCAATTCATGCAGTTCCGGCGTATCAAAATGGTCGACGGGCTCCGCGATGCGCAAAAGGCGCGGATCGCCCATCTTGAGAATTTCGCGAATCATGAGTTCGTGCCCTCCAGAAGCTTGAGCATACCGTCTTCGTCGAGTACGGGAATGCCGAGTTCCTCAGCCTTCGCCAGTTTGCTGCCCGCCTCGGTGCCCGCCACCACAAAGTCGGTCTTCTTCGATACGGAACCGGCCACCTTCGCGCCGGCCGCCTCGAGCATTTCCTTGGCCACCTCCCGCGAAAGCGTCGGCAACGTGCCCGTCAGGACGACCGTCTTGCCCGCGAGCGCACCCTGCGGTGCGCGCGGCGCAGGCGGCCCTTCGGGCCAAGTGACCCTGCCCGGAGCGCGCAATTGCTCGATAACGGTGCAATTATGCTCTTCGGCAAAAAACTGGTGAATCGACTCGGCCACGACAGGTCCGACGTCGTTCACCTCCAGCAGTTCCTCCACTGACGCATTCATCAGAGGATCGAGCGCACCGAAATGACGCGCCAAATCCTTGGCCGTGGATTCGCCGACATGGCGGATGCCAAGCGCATAGATGACACGCGCAAGGGTTGTATGCTTCGCTTTTTCGAGCGAATCGAGCAGGTTTTGCGCGGATTTCTCGGCAAAGCGATCGAGCTCGGCAAGGGTCGAAAAACCGAGGTTGAAAAGGTCGGCCGGCGTGCGCACGAGATTCTGGTCAACGAGCTGATCGATAATCTTTTCGCCAAGCCCGTCGATATCAAGCGCACGACGTTGCGCGAAATGCCAGAGCGCCTGTTTGCGCTGTGCCGGGCAGAACAGACCACCCGTGCAGCGAGCGACGGCCTCGTCCGGTAACCGCTCGATGCGCGAGCCGCAAACGGGGCACTGGGTGGGCATCACGAATTCGCGTGCATGCTCCGGCCGCCGTTCAAGCAGCACCGATACAAGCTCAGGTATGACGTCGCCGGCGCGCCGCACGACGACGGTGTCACCCATACGTACGTCCTTACGACGCACCTCGTCTTCGTTGTGCAACGTCGCGTTCGTCACCGTCACGCCCCCGACGAACACCGGCTTGAGGCGCGCGACCGGGGTAATTGCGCCCGTGCGGCCAACATTCACGAAGATGTCGATGAGCTCCGTCATCGCCTCTTCGGCCGGAAACTTATGCGCGAGCGCGAAACGTGGTGCGCGCGAAACAAAACCGAGCACGTTCTGTTCGTCACGCCGGTTGACCTTGTAGACGACGCCGTCGATGTCGTAAGGCAAAGACTTCCGTTTTTCCCCGATGCGACGGAAGAACTGGAGCAAGCCCTCCGCCCCTTCGACGACGGCCCGCTCGGCGCATACGGGTAGACCGAGCTCCCTGTACCAGTCGAGCAGAGCGCTATGCGTATCGGGCATGTCGATCCCCTCCAACTGGCCGATTCCGTAGGAGAAGAAGGATAGCGGCCGCTGCGCCGTGATTCTCGGATCGAGCTGACGCAGGCTGCCAGCCGCGGCGTTACGCGGGTTCGCGAATTCGCGCAGCCCAGCCTCGCGCTGACGCGCATTGAGCCGCTCGAAATCGCGTTTGAACATGAGTACTTCGCCGCGTACTTCGACGACGCGCGGTACCTGCACGCCCTTCAGCCGAAGGGGGATCGAGCGAATTGTTCGGACATTTTGCGTCACGTCCTCGCCTGTGGCCCCGTCGCCGCGTGTGGCGGCCTGCACTAAACGTCCGTCCTCATAACGGAGCGCGATGGCGAGCCCATCGAACTTCAGCTCGCAGCCATACTCGATCGGGGAGCGGCCGAGCGTCTCCGCCGTGCGGCGGTCGAACGCGACAATATCTTCGTCGGAAAAACCGTTGTTGAGCGAAAGCATCGGCACGGAGTGGACGACCGGCGAGAACCCGCTCGCGGCCTGGCCGCCGACACGCTGCGTTGGCGAATCGGGTGTGATCAGATCAGGGTGATTACTTTCGATGCGCTGCAGCTCGGCGAACATCCGGTCATATTCGGCATCGGGCAGCTCCGGCTGGTCGAGCACGTAATAGGCGTAGTTCGCATCATCAAGCTCGGCGCGCAGCCATGCTGCGCGTTCGGCCGGCTTCTCTGCAGGCGGTTCAACGGTGTTTCGGGCCATGCTGTAGGCGTTCGGGTTCGCTATTCAGGAAGTCCCCGCATTATCGCAGGCCCTGCCCTTCACGCGCTCATGCTTGCCGATTCATTGGCTGAAAAGCCGACGCGTCGCGGCCGAGCCTGCCGGGATGCCCGCCGCTTCGAGCTTCACGTAAAGCGTCATCAGCTGTTTCTCGATCGCAAGCAGTGCGGCTTCGGGCAGCGGCCGCCGCTGATCGTCGACCACTCGCCCCCCGATACGCTCGGAAAGCGATTTGGCGTAGTCGCATATGAGCCGGAACGGAAGAATGTCCTCGTCGGCAACAGGCACATCAAGGATCAAAGTGATCATCTGCCCGCCCTTGAAAGTCAGGTCATCGCGCAGGAAATTCGTGTCGCCGAACTGCAACATGAAGATGGGGCTCTGCTTTGCGTCAAGTTTGACGAAACGCGTGCCATCGCGCGACAGGAGCAAACCATCTTGCGAGGCCACCGCCTGCACGTAGTTCGCCGACCAGGGCGCGCCGTCCGAAAGCACATTGATCGACAGCTGCGCGTCGCATTGCGCAGCGAAAACATCGAGTTCGCGTGCCATCGAAACCGTCTCGAGCATGTCCGGGAATTCCGGAGCACCGTCGATGGCGTCGGCGAACTGCTGCACGCCCGAGACGAACTCGGAGAATTCAAGCTCATTGAGGGCGCCGCCGCGATTGGCCAGCTGCACAGCCGCGCGCAACTCTTCGTAGCGGTACCCGTTTTGCAACAACTCCCACCCTTCGCCGCTCTCGGTCTTGCCTTCAATATAGACGGGCTTGCTGCCGGCGCGCCGCAGACGCTGTGCGAGCGGTATCGCCTTCTCGCCGGCGATTGGGCTGCCAAGGCGAATGGGTACGATGCAATCGATGCGTCGATCGACCACGTGCGGCGGCGCGGCCGAGATCGTCGTGGCGGCCGGGGCGATCGGCTCCCCGCCCCCCCCCTCTACCCGCTGCTCGCCGTTGTCGCCGGACTCGACCTCAAGTTCGCTCGAATAGCCGTTCGGCGTGGTGTTCTCGGCCTGGATGTCCACCGAGGTATCAAGCGGCGCGACTCCACCGAAGCTCGGCTCGACGCGCGCTCCGCCTGCCGGACGCGGCGACTCCGAAGGCGCCGGCTCGGCGCGCGTGCTCGGGCGCGCGGGCTCGATAAACGGCCGCTCTTCCTCGTGATCGTGGCAGGCGGGCGCATCAGCCGCGTCAGGAGGCATCGAGAGCGGCATCCGGCGGCGCACCTTCGCAGCCTGCCAAGCGTTATACCCCACCACCCCCACCACCACTACGGCGCCCGCGCCGATCAAACCGAGTGTCAACTCGTCCATGCACGCTCCATCAAGCATTTTTTTGTCGGCATCCTCCGCGCGGATCGCGCACGCGCGCCGCCTCTCGCGGCTGCCGATTCGTTCAAACCGTATTCTGAGCGAAACCCGCAGCTGTTTCCATGTCGACGGCGACGATACGCGAGACACCTTGCTCCTGCATCGTCACGCCGATCAGCTGCTGCGCCATTTCCATCGCGATCTTGTTGTGCGAGATAAAGAGAAACTGCGTCTTCTCGGACATCGCGCGAACAAGATTGGCGAAGCGCTCGGTATTGGCGTCATCAAGCGGCGCGTCGACTTCATCGAGCAGACAGAACGGCGCCGGGTTCAGCTGGAACATCGCAAAGACGAGTGCCGTCGCGGTCAGCGCCTTCTCGCCGCCCGAAAGCAGATGAATTGTCGAATTCTTCTTGCCCGGCGGCTGTGCCATCACTTGCACGCCCGCATCGAGAATCTCATCGCCGGTCATGATCAGCTTCGCCTGCCCACCGCCGAAGAGGCGCGGGAAGAGTTCGCCAAAATGCCGATTGACTTCGTCGAACGTACCCTGCAGCAGCGTGCGCGTTTCCTGGTCGATCTTGCGAATCGCATCTTCGAGCGTTTCGATTGCGCGCGTCAGGTCGGCCGATTGTGCATCGAGGAAGGTCTTGCGCTCGCTGGCGGCGGAAAGCTCGTCGAGCGCAGCCATATTCACGGGGCCCAGCGCCACAATCGCATTGTTGATGCGCGTCACTTCGCCTTGCAGATACGACGGCTTCATATCCGGCGTCAGCTTTTCCTGCAATTGCGCCTCGTCGACGCCAGCCGCATTCAATTGCTCGACGAACTGTTCGCCTGCAATGCGCGCGGCCTGCTCCTTCAGCTGCAG